>NZ_JBHUQX010000276.1:0-12618 GCF_042674225.1 Streptomyces sp. NPDC056948 | reverse complement strand
CATCGGCCCCGGGTTCCAGACGCACGGAACCCGGGGCCGTCAGCGCGTACGCCACCCCGCCCACCAGCCCCGACAGCAGAAAACTGCAGTCCACCCCGCCGGTCAGCTTCAGCAGCGGCCCCTCGTACGACGGCAGGGACACCGCCAGGACGCCGACGGCCGCTCCGGCGGCCCAGGAGAGCGTCGCCGGGACGTTCCAGCCGGCGCGGTACCAGTAGACGCCGCCCCGTGCGCGGCGGTTGAACACCTGGAGGGCCTCCGCGTCGTACACCCCGCCGCAGCGGGCGAAGCCGATGAGGGTGATGACCGCCCAGGGTGTGCCGATCGCCGTCAGCAGCAGCACGAAGGACGTCATCGCGTTCTGCGCGGTCGAGTAGTAGTGCCCGGCGAAGACACAGGCCGTGGCCACGACGGCGACCGTGTAGGTGGCCGTGGCGCGGGAGGCGCGCGGCAGGATCGCGTCCAGGTCGAGGCCCATCGAGTACAGCATCAGGCCCGCGTTGCCGACCGAGCCGGCGGAGGCCGCGAGGAGGAGCGGGACGAGGTACCAGGCCGGGGCGGCGGAGACCAGCGGGCCCGCGTAGTCGAGGGCCGCCCCGGCCGCGTACGCCGTGAAGGTGCCGAACAACTGCGGCACCAGCAGGCCCAGCATCAGCCCCAGCCAGGTCGCGTGCAGCACCCGGCGTGAGGAGTGGCGGGCCGGGGAGATGTAGCGGGTGTAGTCGCCGAGCAGCGTGATGAACGCGATCGGCCCGGACAGTCCGGCCGCCACGGCCGCGAGCAGCCAGGTCGGCCAGAACCCGCCCAGCAGATAGCCGCCGGCCTCCGGCAGCGCCGCGGTGGTGAAGCCCGGGGCGTAGGCGGCCACGCCGAGCGCGAGCAGGGCCGTCATGCCGAACGCCAGCACCCGGGACATCGCGAGCAGCACCCGGTAGCCGTACACCGCGCCCGCGACGGTCGCCGCGGCGAGCAGGCCGTAGACGATCGCGTACGACATCCCGCCCTGCGGCAGTCCGGCCAGCCGGCCCAGCACGCCCACCATCACGTCCCCGCCGATCCACACGGTCAGCGCGGTGTAGCCGAGAGCCAGCAGCAGCCCGACCACCGAGCCGACCAGCCTGCCGCGCACCCCGAACTGGGCGCCGGAGGAGGTCGACAGGTTCGTGCCCGTGCGCAGGGAGACCAGCGCCAGCGGAGCCGTGAGCACCACACCCGCCACCGTGCCCGCGAGCACCGCGCTGACCGACCCCCACCAGTCCAGGCCGAAGGACGGCGGCAGCCAGCCGAAGACGATCACGCCCAGGCAGAGGTTGGAGCCGAGCAGGATCGAGACGAGGTCGCGTGGCCCGCTGGTGCGCTCCTCCTCGGGGATGGTGTCGACTCCGCGCTGTTCGATCGGCATGCTGGTCTCCCTCGGTTAGAGCGACGTTCAATGTGATGTGTGCATCGCCTTACCGTCAACCTTCCGGTCAAGGGAATTTCATGTTTAGAGTGATGCTCTAAATGGAGGGAGTGACATGCGGCTGACCCCGACCGAACGCGACCGGCTGCTGCTCTTCGGCGCCGCCGAGCTCGCCCGCGCCCGCAGGGCCAGGGGACTGAGGCTCAACGTCCCCGAGGCGACCGCGCTCATCGCCGACACGGTGTGCGAGGCCGCTCGGGACGGCAAGCGGCTCGCGGAGGCCGTCGAGGCCGCACGGTCCGTGCTCGGGCCCGACGACGTGCTGCCCGGTGTGGCCGATGTCGTCACCGAGGTGCACGTCGAGGCGGTCTTCGACGACGGCTCGCGGCTCGCGGTCGTCTCCGGCCCCATCGGCGGCGGATCGGGGCCGGCCGCACCGGGCGCGCTGCTGCCAGGACCCGAGCACGCCGAGCCCGGACCGGCCGAGCGGCTGACGGTCACCAACACCGCGACCGTGCCGGTCTCCGTCACCTCCCACTTCCACTTCTTCGAGGCGAACCCGCGGCTCGACTTCGCGCGGGAGCGCGCCTACGGGATGCGGCTCGCCGTGCCCGCCGGGTCGACCGTGCGGTTCGGGCCGGGGGAGAGCGTCGAGGTCGGGCTGGTGCCCATGGGGGGCGACCGGATCGCGATCGGGTTCGCCGGTCTGGTCGACGGGGCGCTGGACGCGCCCGGCGCCCGCGAGGAGGCACTGCGCCGCGCCGCCGCCTGCGGCTACCTCGGCGTACCGGACACAGCTGATCAGGAGGCCGAGCGATGAGCCGCCCAGGAGGACACCCCGCCGAGGCCCGCCGCCTCACGCCGCACGAGTACGCCGCCGCGCACGGCCCCCGCGCCGGCGACCGTATCCGGCTGGGTGACTCCGGCCTCACCGTCGAGGTCGAGTCCGACTCCCAGCGCTACGGCGACGAATTCCTGGCCGGGTTCGGCAAGACCGCCCGCGACGGGCTGCACCTCAAGGCCGCCGCCGTCCGGGAGACCTGTGACGTCGTCGTCAGCAACGTCGTCGTGATCGACGCCGTCCAGGGCATCCGGAAGGTGTCCATCGGCATCCGCGAGGGCCGGATCCGCTCGATCGGGCGGGCCGGGAACCCCGACACCCTCGACGGGGTCGACGTCGTCGTCGGCACCGGCACGTCGATCGTCTCCGGCGAGGGCCTCATCGCCACGGCCGGGTCCGTCGACACGCACGTCCACCTGCTGTCGCCGCGCGTCATGGAGGCCTCGCTGGCCTCCGGCGTGACCACGATCATCGGGCAGGAGTTCGGACCCGTGTGGGGTGTCGGCGTCAACTCGCCCTGGGCGCTGCGGCACGCGTTCAACGCGTTCGACGCCTGGCCGGTCAACATCGGCTTCCTGGGCCGGGGTTCGTCGTCCCACGCGGCCCCGCTGGTGGAGGCCCTCGCCGAGGGCGGCGCCTGCGGCTTCAAGGTGCACGAGGACATGGGCGCCCACACCCGCGCCCTGGACACCGCCCTGCGCGTCGCCGAGGAGCACGACGTCCAAGTCGCCCTGCACAGTGACGGACTGAACGAGTGCCTGTCCGTCGAGGACACCCTGAAGGTGCTGGAGGGCCGGACCATCCACGCCTTCCACATCGAGGGCTGCGGCGGCGGGCACGTCCCCAACGTCCTGAAGATGGCGGGCGTGCCGAACGTCATCGGCTCCTCCACCAACCCGACCCTGCCCTTCGGCCGGGACGCCGTCGCCGAGCACTACGGGATGATCGTCTCCGTCCACGACCTCAAGACCGACCTGCCCGGCGACGCCGCCATGGCCCGCGACCGCATCCGCGCCGGCACCATGGGCGCCGAGGACGTCCTGCACGACCTGGGCGCGATCGGCATCACCTCGTCGGACGCGCAGGGCATGGGACGCGCGGGCGAGACGGTCCGCCGTACTTTCGCCATGGCCGGGAAGATGAAGTCCGAGTTCGGCGCCCCGGACGACCACGACAACGAACGCGTCCTGCGCTACATGGCCAAGCTGACCATCAACCCGGCCCTCGCCCACGGCCTCGCGCACGAGGTGGGGTCGCTGGAGGTCGGCAAGCTCGCCGACATCGTGCTGTGGCGCCCGGAGTACTTCGGCGCCAAGCCGCAACTGGTGCTGAAGTCCGGCTTCCCGGCGTACGGCGTGACCGGCGACCCGAACGCGGCGACCGACACCTGCGAACCCCTGGTGCTGGGGCCGCAGTTCGGCGCGCACGGGGCGACACCGGCCGACATCTCGGTGGCGTTCGTCGCGCAGGCCGCCCTGGACCAGGGGCGTGACGCGATGCCGACGCGCCGCCGCAGGGTCGCCGTGCGCGGCACACGCGGGATCGGCCCGGCCGACCTGCGCCGCAACTCCCGTACCGGAGCGGTCGATGTCGACCAGCGCACCGGCCTGGTCACCCTCGACGGCGAGCCCCTGCGTTCGGACCCGGCCGACTCGGTCTCCCTCAACCGCCTGTACTTCCTCTAGCACCCCGGACAAGGACCCCAGATGAACAAGGCTGCCGCCGACGGCTTCCGCATGCCCGCCGAGTGGGCCCCGCACGAGCGCACCTGGATGGCCTGGCCGGGCGAGAACCCGACCTTCGCCGACCCGGGGGAGCTGGCCGCCGCCCGCGTCGCCTGGACCGCGGTCGCCCGGGCCGTCCGCCGTTTCGAACCGGTGACGGTGGTGTGCGGTCCGGGCCGGTCGGACCAGGCGCGTGCGCTGCTGGGCGAGGGCATCGACACGGTCGAGCGGGACCTCGACGACGCCTGGATGCGCGACATCGGCCCGACCTTCCTGACCGATGGGAACGGCGAACTGGCCGCCGTCGACTGGACGTTCAACGGCTGGGGCGCCCAGGAGTGGGCCCGCTGGGAGCACGACGTGAAGGTCGCCGCGCACGTCGCCGACCTCGCCGGGGCACGGACGTACGCCTCGCGGCTCGTCAACGAGGGCGGGGCGATCCATGTCGACGGGGAGGGCACCGTCCTGCTGACGGAGACGGTCCAGCTCGGGCCGGAGCGCAACCCGCACTGGACGCGGGAGCAGGTCGAGGAGGAGATCCACGCCCAGCTCGGCACCCGCGAGGCGATCTGGCTGCCGCGCGGTCTGACCGGCGACTACCCTCCCCACGGCTTCGGCACCCTGGGCCACGTCGACATCGTCGCGGCCTTCGCCCGCCCGGGAGTCGTCGTGGCCCACTCCCAGCCGGACCCGGCGCACCCCGACCACGAGGTGACCAAGGAGGTCATCGGCCTGCTGAGGTCCCGGACGGACGCACGCGGCCGCCGCCTCGAGGTGGTGGAGGTCCCCGCACCGACCGTCCTGGAGGCCGACGGCCACTGGGCCGACTACTCCTACATCAACCACTACCTCTGCAACGGCGGCGTGGTCCTGTGCGGCTTCGACGACCCCCGCGACGAACTCGCGGCCGGTATCTTCCGCCGGCTCTTCCCCGAGCGGACCGTGACACTGGTGGACGCCCGTACGATCTTCGCTGGTGGTGGAGGCATCCACTGCATCACGCAGCAACAGCCGAAGATCTAGAACCCGGGAGCCGCAGATGGCCGGTGGGCGCAGGCAGGCGCCGCCCCGCGAGGACGTGCTCGCCGCCGCCATGGAGATGATCGCCGAGCGCGGTCTGGAGAAGCTCACCATGGCGGCGCTCGGCCGCGAGGTCGGGATGAGCAGCGGGCACCTGCTCTACTACTTCCGCACCAAGGACGAACTGCTGCTGCGCACCCTGGAGTGGAGCGAGGGCCGACTGGGCGCCGAGCGGGGGCGGCTGCTGACGCGTTCCGCCACCGCCCGCGAACGCCTCGACGCCTACGTCGACCTGTACGTCCCCGACGGCCATCGCGACCCGCACTGGACGCTGTGGCTGGAGGTCTGGAACCGCTCGCAGAACGCCGACGAGACCGCCCGCGACCGGCAGGCCGCCATCGAGGGCGTCTGGCACCGCGACCTGGTCGCCCTGCTCGCCGAGGGCATCTCACGAGGCGAGTTCCGCCGTGTCGACCCCGACCGCTTCGCCACCCGCCTGCGGTCGCTGCTGGACGGCTTCGCCATCCACGTGGCCATCGGCCTGCGCGGCACCGACCGGGCACAAGTCCTCCAGCACGTGCGGGAGTTCCTCGCGGACAGCCTCCTCGCGGACACCTGAACGCCCGCCCGGGTTGTACTCAATTCGGCGGATTGACCCCCTGGCTCGTGATGATGTTGGCTCTGGAGGAGCCCTCGGCGCGGGGCCGGGGGAGAAGCGTCCACGGGGACACGGGGATGAGGGAACACAGGGGGAACAGCACATGACCAGCACCAGGAGGGCCACGTCCGTCGCGCTCGGCGTGGCCCTGGCCGTCACGCTCGGCACCGCGCTGCCCGCGACCGCCGCGCCGGCGCCGGTGCCGCGGACCGAGAAGGCGAGCGTCGCCCCGGACGGCACCGACGGCGACGCCGCCTCCGGCGGACCGAGCCTGAGCGCCGACGGCCGCCGGCTGGCCTTCGTCTCCAGCGCCGACAACCTCGTCGCCGGTGACACCGACGGCCTCGCCGACGCCTTCGTGCGCGACCTCGAGACCGGCACGACCCGGTCGGCCAGTGGCGGCGGCGTGGACGGCTCCGTCGACGACGTCGCCCTGAGCGGCAACGGCCGCTACCTGGCCTTCGCCGCGACCGCCGCGAGCGACGGCCGCAGCCACATCTGGGTCAAGGACCTGAAGACCGGCACCCTCCAGCGCGTCGCGGACACCGTCGACACGGGCTACGACACCGGCGGGCAGCCCGCCATCAGCGACGACGGCCGCTACGTCGCCTTCGTCGCCCAGCGCTCCGAGTTCACCCAGGGCGAGGACGTCCGGGGACGCGTCTACCGCGTCGACCGCACCAGCGGCGAGGCCGTCCGCATCAGCCAGGTGCCCGCCGCGACCGACCGGAAGACCGCCGCCACCAACCCGTCCATCAGCGCCGACGGCAGCCGCGTCGGCTACCAGTTCTTCGTCCCGCACCCCTCCTCGGGCGACTGGAGCGACGCCTGGGTCCGTGACGTGCCGAGCGGGAAGCTGTTCCACGCCGACCTGGCGCCGGACGGCCTGACGTCCGACGGGCAGACCGAGTTCCCGCAGCTCAGCGCCGACGGCCGGTACGCGGTCTTCAACTCGCTCGACTCCCGGCTGACCCCGGGCGACACCAACAACGGGCACAACGTCTTCGTCCGTGACCTCAAGACGGGGGACCTGCGCCGGATCGACGGCGCCGACCCGGCCGCCTTCACCGCGTTCCCGCGGCTCAGCGCCGACAGCCGGTACCTGGCCTTCGTCTCGGCCGACCCGGGCGACCCGGACCGTACGACGCGCGCCTACGTCCGTGACCTGCGCACCGGGCGCACGGTCCTGGCCAGCCCGGACGCCGAGGGTGGGCCGAACGACCAGAGCGTGTCCGCCCCGGTGATCGACCGGCACGGCCGCAAGGCCGCCTTCAGCAGCTCCTCACCCGACCTCGTGCCCGGCGACACGTACGACACCTCGCACGTCTACGTCCGTCACATCCGGTGACCGACCGCATCCTGAGACAACCGTGAGCGAGGCGCGGGGGCTGTGCCAGACTGCCCCCGTGCTCTCGTTCGCCATGATTATTGGCAGCAGGCGCGCCGGTCCGCAGTGACCGCCACGTACGACCAGGTACGGGCGGACACCGTCGTCCTCGACCCGCGCGCAGACCTCTCGCACCCGCGAGAGGTTTTTCGCTTTTCTGGCCCACCCGAAGCCAGGAGCGAGAGCGCGAGGGAGTATGTGGGGGCGGTGGAGCCGGTCATTCCGGTACGACCGAGATCCAATCCTCAGGAGCCTTGAGACCATGACCGCAACCAGCGAACTCGACGATTCGTTCCACGTCTTCGACACCACTCTGCGCGACGGCGCCCAGCGCGAGGGCATCAACCTCACCGTCGCCGACAAGCTGGCCATCGCACGGCACCTGGACGAGTTCGGCGTGGGCTTCATCGAGGGCGGCTGGCCGGGCGCGAACCCCCGGGACACCGAGTTCTTCGCCCGCGCCCAGCAGGAGATCGACTTCCGGCACGCCCAGCTCGTCGCGTTCGGCGCGACCCGGCGCGCGGGAGCGAAGGCGGCGCAGGACCCGCAGGTCAAGGCGCTGCTGGAGTCGGGCGCCGAGGTGATCACGCTGGTCGCGAAGTCCCACGACCGCCATGTCGAGCTCGCCCTGCGCACCACCCTGGACGAGAACCTGGAGATGATCCGCGACACGGTGTCGTTCCTGACGGAGCAGGGCCGCCGGGTCTTCGTCGACTGCGAGCACTTCTTCGACGGCTACCGGGCGAACCCGGAGTACGCGAAGGCCGTGGTCCGTACGGCGTCGGAGGCCGGCGCGGACGTGGTGATCCTCTGCGACACCAACGGCGGCATGCTCCCGGCGCAGATCCAGGCGGTCGTCTCCACGGTCCTGGCCGACACGGGCGCCCGGCTCGGCATCCACACCCAGGACGACACGGGCTGCGCGGTGGCGAACACGCTGGCCGCCGTGGACGCGGGTGCGACGCATGTGCAGTGCACGGCCAACGGCTACGGCGAGCGCGTGGGCAACGCGAACCTCTTCCCGGTCGTGGCGGCGCTGGAACTGAAGTACGGCAAGAAGGTCCTGCCCGAGGGCCACCTGCGCGAGATGACCCGTATCTCGCACGCGATCGCCGAGGTCGTCAACCTCACGCCCTCCACGCACCAGCCCTATGTCGGCCTCTCCGCCTTCGCCCACAAGGCCGGTCTGCACGCCTCGGCCATCAAGGTCGACCCGGACCTGTACCAGCACATCGACCCCGAGCTGGTCGGCAACACCATGCGGATGCTGGTCTCCGACATGGCGGGCCGCGCGTCCATCGAGCTCAAGGGCAAGGAACTCGGCATCGACCTCGGCGGCGACCGGGAGCTGGTCGGCCGGGTCGTGGAGCGGGTGAAGGAGCGCGAGCTCCAGGGCTACACGTACGAGGCGGCCGACGCGAGCTTCGAACTCCTGTTGCGCACCGAGGTCCAGGGCAAGCCGCTGCGCTACTTCGAGGTCGAGTCCTGGCGTGCCATCGTCGAGGACCGGCCCGACGGATCCCACGCCAACGAGGCCACGGTCAAGCTGTGGGCCAAGGGCGAGCGCATCGTCGCCACCGCCGAGGGCAACGGCCCGGTCAACGCCCTCGACCGCGCCCTGCGCGTCGGCCTGGAGAAGATCTACCCCCAGCTCGCCAAGCTCGAGCTCGTCGACTACAAGGTCCGCATCCTCGAAGGCAAGCACGGCACCCAGTCCACGACCCGCGTCCTGATCTCCACGTCCGACGGCGCGGGCGAGTGGTCCACGGTGGGCGTCGCCGAGAACGTCATCGCGGCGAGCTGGCAGTCCCTCGAGGACGCGTACACGTACGGCTTGCTGCGGGCGGGGGTGGCTCCGGCGGAGTAACCCGGTGGGGGTGCGCGCGTCCCGGCTGAGGTGCCGCCGGCCGTCGCTGCGGGCAGTCGTGCCGCTAAGGGCGGCACGGGTGGGCGCAGCGGCACCCCGCTCCGCCGGGTTGCGGACCCACTCGGCCCAGCGGCGACGCCGGGTGTCGGGAAGCCGCCTGGTGGGTCACATGGCTGAGTCGCGGGCGCGCGGTACCTGGGTCTCGCCCAGCCGCTCACGCCCCGGCGCTCGGTCCAGCCGGAAGAGTCCCGCCCCGTTGGGCCGCTGGCCGGGGGCGTGGGCGGTGGCGCGGGTCAGTTCCTCGACCCCGTCGGCCAGGTAGCCGACCCAGGCCGAGCCCTCGTCCTCGATGATCCGCTGCGTGTCCGTCCGCAGCCGCTCGATCACCCCGAGCAGCGCGGCCTGCTCCTTGTCGCTGGGGGAGTCGGTGGTCCGCAGGTACACCTGAGCCCACTCGGACTGCGCCCTCTTGAGGATCTGCTGCAGGGCCTGCTGCGTACGGATGTAGCGCGTCCAGGACGCCGAGAAGCCGAAGATCCGGTCGAAGAGGACACAGCCCGCCCCGCCGGCCAGGAACACGAAGCCCCACTCGGGCCGCACGGTCGTGGGGGCGGCCGCGTGCACGAGTGGAGTGAGGGTGCCGACGATGCCCAGCAGCGCGGCCAGCGCCCGCAGCGACCGCGACCACAGCGACGGCCCCCGGCGCCGCGCCAGGTACCAGCCGATCGCCGTCGTCACCTCCGCCTCGGCATGCCGGAACAGCTCCCACAACAGATCGGCCCGCGAACGCGAACGGTCCAGCTCGGTGAGTGCGGACACTGTCATGTCCGCGGCCCTGCGTCTTCCGAACATGCCCCTGATCCGCCCTTTCCGCTGTGACCGGTGGACCGGCCCGGCCCTCGGCAGTAAGCCAGAAGTGAGCCAGAAGGCATCGTAGGCGCAGTGGCGTCCCGAAATCCCCGCCCTCACCGATATCCCTTTCTGTGCCGTTTCAGGTAGCTTCGAACATATGAAGGCCGCGCTGGTGCGTACCCTCGTACGTCTGCTGATCGTGCCGGTCGCCGCCGTACTGGTGGCGCTGATGGCCGGTGCGCCGGGTGCGCACGCGGCCACCGACCTCTCGAAGGTCGCCGAGGAACTGCGCGAGAACCCCGTCTACGTCGATCCGGCCGCGTCCGACCAGCTCGCCGCCTCGGACGCCGAGGCGCTCGCCGACAAGATCAAGGACGCGGACAAGCCCGTCTTCGTGGCGGTCCTCCCGGCCGACGTCCCCGCGCAGGACCTCTTCCGGAACCTCCGTACCGAGACCGGCGTCACCGGTCTGTACGGCATCCGCCTCGGAGATGAGTTCGACGCCCGTGCGGACAGCGCGGTGATGAGCCGGCAGGCGGTGTCCAACCTGGTCACGGCCGTGCAGGACGCGGGCGACACCAAGGCCCAGCTGAACGACTTCGTCGACGACGCCCTGCGCAGCGTGGGCGGTTCGGCGCCGAGCAGCTGGAGCGACGGCTCGGGCACCGACGTACCGGTCGGCGGCCTGATCACGTTCGGCGCCCTGGTCGCGGCCGGCGGCGTGGGCACCTACGCGGTGGTCCGGCGCAACCGGCGCCGCCACGAGGAGGAGCAGCGGGCCGCGCTGGAGAAGCTGCGGGTGGTGGTCGACGAGGACATCACCGCCTTCGGTGAGGAGCTCGACCGCCTCGACTTCCATCCCGGGGGACCCGGCGCCGACGACGCGATGCGCGCCGACTACGAGCGTGCCCTGGACGCCTATGAGCAGGCGAAGTCCCTGATGGCGGCCGCGACGAAACCGGAGGACGTCCGGCCCGTCACCCAGGCCGTGGAGGACGGCCGTTTCTCCCTGGCCCGGCTCGCGGCACGGATCGAGGGCGGCCGACTGCCGGAGCGGCGCCCGCCCTGCTTCTTCGACCCGCGCCACGGCCCCTCGGTCGCCGACATGAGCTGGACGCCCTCGGGCGGCACCACGCGCGACGTCCCCGTCTGCGCGGCCGACCGGACCCGGCTCACCGAGGGCCGCGACCCGGTGATCCGCGAGGTCGACACCGACTACGGCCGCCGCCCGTATTGGGAGGCCGGCCCGGCGTACGGCCCCTGGGCCGGCGGCTACTTCGCCGGCGGCATCCTGCCCGGCCTCCTCGTCGGCACCCTGCTCGGCAGCATGATGGCCGCCCCCGCCTACGCGGCCGACTACGGCTCCGGCTACGGCGACTTCGGCGGGTACGAGGGCGGTGACGTCTCCGGCGCCAACTTCGACTCCGGCGACTTCGGGGGCGGCTTCGGTGGAGGGGACTTCGGTGGTGGAGGCTTCGGCGGTGGAGGGGACTTCGGAGGCGGGTTCTGAACCCGGCAACGTCGTAGTGCCTCGCCCCGCCGCCTGAGTTCAGCGCCGCAGTGTCTCCTGGCCGCCCGCGAGCTGTCCCCGCTGCCGCCACACCACTCCGGCCACGACGCCCGCGAGCGCGACCAGCCCTGCGCTCACCCACACCGGCGACCGGTACCCGAACCCGGCACCGATCGCCGCGCCACCGGCCCAAGGGCCCAGCGCGGCGCCCACGTTGAACGCGGCCGTGGCGAAACCCCCGGCCAGCGTGGGCGCGCCCGGTGCCGCGTACAGCACCTGGGCGATCAGCGTGGAGCCGACGCCGAAGGACAGCGCCCCCTGGGCGAAGACGAGCCCGAGGGCCAGGACCGGATGCCCGGCCCCGATCGCCAGCAGGCACCAGCCCACGCAGACCGCGACGCCCCCGCCGGCGAGGACCGGCACGGGACTCCGGTCGGCGAACCGCCCCGCGGCGGTCACCCCCACGAACGACCCGGCCCCGAACAGCGCGAGCACCCCGGGCACCCATGCGCTGCCCAGCCCCGTCACCTCGGTGACCAGCGGCGCGAGATAGGTGAAGGTGCAGAACGTCGCGCCGTTCACGAGGGCGCCCAGCAGCAGGGTGACGATCAGCCGTGGGCTGCGCAGCGACCGCAGCTCACCGCGCAGCGCGGGCGGCGCGCCCTCGGCCGTCCCGCCCGGCACGGACCACGCCACCGCCACCAGGGCCGGCAGCGACACCAGCGCCACGGCCCAGAACGCCGTACGCCAGCCCCACAGCCCGCCCAGCACCGCCCCGGCGGGCACCCCGGCCACGCACGCCAGCGTCACCCCTCCCAGCAGCGTGGACGTGGCCCGGCCCTTCGCATCCGCCGGGACCATCTCCACGGCGGCCACGAGGGCGACGGCGAGGAACCCGGCGTTGGCCAGCGCTCCCACGACCCGCGTGGCGAGCAGCACCTCGAAACTGCCGGTGAGAGCACCGATGACATGGACGGTGAGGAAGACGAGGAGGAACGCCAGCAGCGTGCCCCGCCGCGGCCAGCGCCGCGCGAGACCCGCCACCAGCGGTGCCCCTACGACCATTCCCGCGGCGAAGGCGGAGGTCAGCGCGCCCGCCGCGGGAACGGACACCCCCAGATCCCGCGCGATGTCCGGCACCAGCCCGGACAGCATGAACTCGGACGTTCCCTGCGCGAACACGGCAAGGCCCAGCAGAAGAAGAGCGAACGGCATGAAGAAACTCCGCACCCGGAAGTCGACGACGAACACGACACGTCGGTCGGCGATCCGGCGGCGGAGCGAAGAAGGGGCCTCAGCGGCCCGGCATCACATTCATAAAAAGGATAGCCGGTGGCCACACTATTGTGTAATAGTT
>NZ_JBHUQX010000275.1:0-12825 GCF_042674225.1 Streptomyces sp. NPDC056948 | reverse complement strand
GGTTTACGGACGTGGGGGGCCGCCTGCCGGGGCGGCCCTTCGTCCTGCCGTAGAAGGTAAGGGACCTGCGAGTGGCCCGCGCGGCGCTTCTGGCCGCCAGGCGCATTCCGTTAATTCCGCTTCCCCGTAGGGGAGTTGGTGCGTCTACAACTTTTCTATAGGTCAACTTCTAGACCCGCCGATCTGCGGGTATATGGGTTTCCTCCGTAAGTACTGCCCGCCAGGAACGTCCGAAAGTCGACGCATCACCTATCCGCATTTCGGTGCCTTTGTCAGGACCTTTTCGCTCAACCGGCAGTCAGCCAGCGAGCAGTCAACGCGTGACACAGGTCACACTGATCCACTTCATCGACCCGTCGACCCGAAAGCGATCACCGCTGGCGAGCCGGATACACGGGCGATTTATTCGAACGCATGAACGATGACTCGTCTCGTATGGACCTGCTCCGCTTCGCGCGGCGGGTAGTGGTCCAGCAGGCGACGGCCACCCTAGGCAGCTCGACCGGTGGATCGCCGACGAGGAGCAGCGGGAGGCGGAGCGGCGGCAGGGCGAGGAGCGACGACCGCCGACGGAGTGGCTCGCGCAGCACGGGTTGAACCGGCGGAACGTGGACGCCATGCACCGGGTGGACTGCTGGGCGGCGGCGAGCAGACGATTTCGGCCAGCGACGCGAGCCCAGGCGCTCGATGCGCTGAGGCACGAGATCCCGGCCTGCGTGCGCTGCCGACCGGATACGGAACTCGGCCTTCTGGACTAGAGCTGGCACTCCTGGTCCACCAGAGGAGACCCCACATGGTCCGCCTCGGCTGGCTCCGCTCCCCGCAGTCGATCGAGGTCCGCTTCGGCACCAGCCGGGCCGGGGCCGTCGACATCACGCTCTACACCACCGCCTCCGTCGACGCGGTCATCCCCGCCCACCCCGAAGTCGACTGGGAGCAGCTGCACGCGGTGGAGAAAGGCCGGCGCTCCCCGCTCGCATCGCTGCACCCAGCACCGGCGACCGCCTGAGCCTGCGGGCACCCGTCCCGCGCTACGCCGGTGCTCCCCCACCCGCCGCGTCCCAGCCGTCCAGAAAGGCGGCCAGGGTGCGGCGTTGCTCCGCCTCGAGGGCGACCTGCCGGGCGAGGGTCGCGGTCGACGTACGGGGCAACGGCGGCGAGGACCAGGCGCTGGAGTTCGGACGGCTCCAGCGCCTCCACCTCCCACTGCACCGGGCGGTGGGGATCGAAGCCCTAGCGGGGGGCGAAGGCCGGCCACCTCGGGTCGCCGCGTTTGCCCGCCGTCGCGGGCAGCTCGTAGTCGCGCACCTGCTGGTAGGTCAGCAGCACCCGCTCGGTGTGGCTCCAACAGCCCGTGCGCGCCACCCAGTCCCGCTCGATGTCCTCGCCCGAGCAGTCGAAGTCACCGACATTTCTCCGGGGCCCCGCGAGCGTGCGGTTGCGGCTCGCAGCTCAGAAGCGGCCGATGACGCTCTAGACCGTGCAACAGGTGTCGCGCACGAACGGGCGGGATGTCACCCGTTCGAGGTGGACAGGAAGAGTCCGGGTGATGGTCACGGAGCCGATCTTCAGGACCTCGACTTCCTGGACCGGACCGTGGTGCGGTGCTGCCCGGTAAGCCCACCGCTCCCCCACCTCCATGCAGCCTCACTCCTCTCGCCGATGTCACGCCGCCATCCTGCTCCTTGTCGCGCGGAAAGTGCGGGCGATCGTCGCAGTATGCGGCGCGTTGGTAGGTCGTGCATGCCACGACGGGCTCGCTGCGAGCGGGCACATCACGGGCGACGATGACCGAGAGCGGAGTGAGCCTCGGGGCGCCGCGGAGCGGGCTCCGCGGCGGTGATGTGGGGTTCAGGTTCGGCGGAGCAGTCGCCGAAGGGCCTGCCTCAGTCGTGCCAGCCGCGGTTGCGCTGTTTCGGGGGCGGGCGGTGCCGGTGCCGGTGCCGGCTCGGACTCTGTCGGCGGTTGCGGCGCGGCTACGGCCGTCGGCAGAGCTGGCTGCGATGACGCGGGAGTCTTGGCCGGAGCGAGCTGGCCCTTACGGACGAATTGAGCGCGGGCTTGGGCGCGGCGGTAGCTTTCGCGGCCGTGCTGGGCGCGTTCCAGGTCGGCCATGGTCTGCGGGGCGGCAGTCAGCAGGGTGGGAGCGGTCAGAGCCCGCAGCGGGAGCGGGATGAGGCCCCACCAGGTGGCGTCCGGAGCGGGTCGGGGGTGGCTGATCTTCCAGTCACGTTGGAAGGACGCGGCCGGGCCTGTCCAGTCCTCCCCGCTGCGGGGCTCGTGCCGGATGCTGTGTCCGCCGAAGGGGATCAGCAGGAGTCCCTGGGCTCGCCAGGCGACGGCGACCGGGGTGGTGGCCAGGCTGCGTTGGGTGGTGGTGGGAGTGAGGCGCTCCAGTCGCTGGTTTTGCCGGTGGGGGCGCACGGTTATGTGTCCGAGGTCGGGGGTGTGGGTGGGGGTGAGCCGGTCGTACAGCAGCCAGTGACGCGTGGTGGTGTCGCGGGCGGTGTAGGCGAGTTGATCGGCTTGGCGGGCGGAGAGATCGCTTGCGTAGGCGAGGTGGATGGTGATGCTCCCTTGATGGGAGCGCAGGCGCAGGGCCAGCACGGGTGGGCATTCGCCGTCCGCGACGGCGGTGACGGCCAGCTCGATGCGCGTACTGGGCTGGGTGGTGTGGAGTTGTTCGGCCAGGACGCGGGCGTTGCGGATGGCTGCGGGGATGCTGGCCTGTCGTGCGGGGCTGGCGTTGCAGCGGTCCGGGTCGTGCCGTGTATGGCGGAAACGGGCGGTGAAGTCGGGGCGGGTGCGGGGGCCGCAGTGCTCCAGGGGCAGGCCGCATGCCAGGCAGCGGTAGCGGCCCTGGGCGCGCCCGCGCGGAAGCTGCGGGGCTGGGCTGGTGGAGGTGGTGAGGTCGAGCAGGAGGCCGGTTTTGGTGTCGAGGGCGATGTTTCCGCTGCGGGGGCGCAGTCGGCGTGTGGTGGGGGCAGTGTGGGCCGGCGTGGATGCGGGCGACTGGGTTGTGGCGGGGACGGCGGTGCCGGTCTTCGCGGTCATGGGTGGCTGGCTCCAAGACGAGGTCGGGGAAGAGCGGTTCGTCTCGAGCATGCGGCGGCCGCGAATTGTCCACCCGGACTGAGAAGGGTTCGCGCAGGTCGGCTCTGGACATTGTTGGCAATGTCCAGGACAACGGCATTGTGCAGGTGGGGGCAGTGATGGCCGACAGCAAGAAGCGGGGACGGAAGCCGGCACCGATTCGGGCAGAGACACCAGAAGCGCGACGGCTGACGGTGTTCCTGCGCGAGCTGCGGGAGCGGTCCGGCAAGACCTACAACGATCTCGCGGTGAAGCTGAACTGGTCGCGTTCCAGCATCGGCAACCACTACAGCGGCGCTGTTCCATCCCGGGAGGTGGTGGTGCAGCTGGTCGAGGCGACCGCCTTCCCGCACGAGGTGGAGCAGAGGAAGGCGGAGGCCGTTCGTCTGTGGGAACGCGCCGCCCATCCCCCTGCCGCGCAGCTGGCGGTGCGCCGGGATCCGGCCGACGCCCAGTCCGCGGTAGCCCGCTACATGCACGACGGGCGGTCGCGGTTATCCGAGGCTGACCAGCAAAGCCGCCGACTCGCCAGGGAGTTGACGACCGCGCAGGACCTGGTGGTGATGCTGACCGCGCTCAACACCAGCCTCGACGCCCGCATCCAGGAACTGGCTGCCACCCCGGATGAGGGCAACAGCGGACAGATCGAGCAACAACTCTCGGAGGTGCTGCAGCAGCTTGAGCAGGCGCAGAAGGATCTGGTGGAGGCCCGTGGAGCACGCGATCAAGCAGAAGCGCTCGCCGCGACCGCCCGACGCCGCTGTCTGGAACTCGAGGAAGAGCTCGCCTTGCTCCGGCTGCTCGACCCCGGCTCCTCGCCGCCTGCCGACTCTGCTGAGCCGGAGCAGGGGCCGGGTCTCGACACCCAGGCGTTGCTCGCCGACCCGGAGGAGGCACTGCGCACCGCGCGGCGCCTGCTGGACGAGGGCCGCACGCTACGGGGAGAGGCAGCCGACTCTCTTGGGGTGGCTGCTGCCACCGTCGCCACGAGCCGGGTGGTACGGCGCAGCGAGCGCTGGCAGGCCTCTGCACTGGTTCTGGGACGGGCCCTGGGCTGCGTGCTGGCCATGAGCGGCGCGGCCGTGCATGTGGTCACCGCGCCGGCCTGGCATCTTCTGACCGCTCCGGTAGTGATGCTGGGTGTGCTTCTGGCTGTCGACCCATGGCGCTGGGTTGCCGTGGCGTGGCCCTGGCTGCGGGCTCTCATGCGCCGTGAGCCGCTGCCCCGGCAGTTGCCGGTCCTGCTCGCTGATCTCAGTCCTCGGCTGCTGCGCGGTCTGACCGCAGCGCTGACGGCCGTCGGTGCCGGCTACACGACCTGGCTCGCGCGAGATGATCAGCTGTGGTGGCTCTGTCTCACTCTGCCCGGCACTGCGGTGATGGTCCTGGCCACGATGTTCGGCTACGACCGCGGCCTGGTCCGAACCCTGCGTGCGGCGCTCGCCGACGTGCGAGCCGATCTCACGGCTCCCGTCCTCTCCGCATCCTCGCCCCTCGAAGAACAGCACCTGCCGGCCCGACAGCGGTGGATCCAGATCCTCGACGGCAGGTGGTTCGACGCCCGCGTCGATGAGATAAGGGACTTTCTGCGCAGGCCGTGGAGTCCCCACACGCCCTGGTGGCTGCTGCTGTGCCTGACGCCTTTGCTGTTCATCGCGCTCGTCCCCATCGGCGCGGCCATCGAACGGTTCTTCCGTCCCCTGACAGAACATGCTGGCGGCGTATGGTCCACCATCAACCAGCCCGTCACCCACTTCCTCAGCACCCACACCGACGGCCTGCCCTTGAGCCCGCAGACCGCTCATGCACTGTGGCTGACGGGCGGCATCGCCATCGCCCTGCTGTCCGCCGCAACCCGCAGTTTCGCAGCGCGCCTGACCTGGGCCCTGTGGGGAGCCGCGACAGTCTGGATGACGTGGGCGGCCGCGCCCGCCACCGCGCGTCCGACAGCCGCAGGCCTGGCTGCCATCGTCTGGGGAATCACATCGGTGATCGCTCTCAACGGCGTCGGTACCCGCCCCCGTGTCACCACCATCAACCTCATCGGTGACGTCCCCGCCGCTCTTCAGGAGCACCACGCCACCGACACGTCCAAGAACGACCAGGACACAGCCGACAGCGAACAGCAGCCGACAGCCCCCGTGTGAGGACGACGGCATGGCACCGGTCCAGAGAGCCCGGTCCTCGGTCTCTCCATCTGAGCCGACCGACTTGTGTGGCCGCGTACCGCTCGTGGCGTTGCGCTGCCCGGGCAGATCGAGAATTGCGGGCTGGGCAGGGTGAGCGGGTCCGCTGCCCCTGACCTCCGCACATAGAGGGCTCACCTGTTTGCGGTGAACCTGAGGCCCATCCGCGGAGCCCGAGGGTGGGGCAATTGAGCCTGAACAGCAAGGTGGCCCTGCAGTCGGGCGTGGCGGAACTGGTAGACAGGGCCCACTTGGCGCAGGATCCCGAGTTGGTGAGCTTCGGCGAGAAATGCCTGCAGCCGCCAAGGGATACGGCCACGCGCCGCGAGGAGGAGGCGCGCGAGGGAGTAGTGAGGCCAGGAGTACGCGGCCAGGGCCAGGGTGAAGCCGACTGGCCCCAGGCCGAGCAGGACGTGGTAGACCACCGATGCCATGGTGGGAAGGTCTGCCGATACGAGACTGAAGGTCGTGAATGCCACGGCTACGGCGAGAGCGCTGGCAGCCCCGCTGACGAGAGAGATCTGTCGGTCCGCCAGGACAGAGGGCCTGGGCGTCGTTGCCTCACTGACGGCAACAGGTACTCGTACCAGCGCCAGGGCAGCCAGGCTCACCCCGAGGGCGGCTCCGATGGCCACACCGCCCCAGACGGCGGCTGATGAGACAGCGCCGTGCTGAGCGTAGGTAAGGATCACAGCGACTGCCTCGCTCGTTGCAACGACGCTCATCGCGATGGCGATCGCACGGGGTCGGCCGTGGCGCCGGGACACCAGGCGTGTATGGGGGCGACTGGGCATTCGCGGCGGAATGGGCAGGCCGTTGCCGATGAGCACGAGCCAGAGAACGAAGGCAAGACTACAGAAGTTGACCAGAGCAGCCGTCGGCATGTGGCTGTGCACGAAGTAGTTGACCAGGAGAATCATCGGAATTGCGGTCGACGTACCGGCAAGGGCGCAGATGACTTTGGTCAGGCCTGGCCGAGTTGCTGCCCACTGTCGCGTGGCCAGCGTGCTGCTGACAACCGACACGGAAATCGTGCTTGAAGCAGCCGCCAGGTTCACCAGGAGACCCCACCAGATACTGATCTCTTCCGAGGTTGTAAGCCGCGCACTTGGCAGGAGAGCCGCCAGTGTGACTGCAGCTACTGCCAGGGCTCGTCGCCAAGGCGTGGACAGGGTCGGTACCCACTGGTAGAGGTGCCACCAGGCCAGATCGTTGGTACCGCGTGACTCCAGCCCGGCCGCCAGAAAGGTGAGGTACTGGCGTGCGTGGTGCGGGTCCCAGCTGCGTCGGGCGGTGGGATCCTGGCGGTAGGCACGTTCGTACAGTGTGGGAATCAGGGCATCCAGCAGGTGGCGTTCGACGTCGGCGGCGGAAGGAAAGCGACGAGTGTCGCTCAGTTCCTCCGGCTCACCATGGGCATCGGCATAAACGGCACGGGCCAGTGCCACGGTCATGGGGCGGGTCAGAGCCTGGGCAGCGGCCCCCTCAGGCTCACGCACCACATGTTGAGTCAGCGTGCACCAGGAGTCCTGGCGTGGTCCGGGGGGTGTGGCCAGACGCAGCAGTGCGAGAGCGGCTTGAGGCCGGATGGGGGCAGGGGCAATGACCGCTGCGGCGTTGAGGACACCCGCAGTTGCTACGGCGGCGGTGTAGTCGGCGGTGCGGCAGGTGAGAACCAGAGGTGCATGCGGATCGAGCGTGCTGTTCAAGGTTGCCAGGACGGCGTCGCTGCCTGGCTGGGGGCGCTCATCAAGCCCGTCCAGCATGAGAAGGAGCCGGCGCTCCGCAATCAGATCGGTGATCGCGCTCGGCCCGTAGGCCTCGGTATCGGTCAGCACGGGATAGTCGGCGGCGATCTGGCGCCGCAGCCAGCTATGCACGCTGTCACGTGATGGATCAAATGACGCAAGGGAGAGCAGCACCGGTACTGGCTCGGCCTCGTCACGGTCGCGCAGCAGAGCGAGTGTGAGCAGCACGGCCAGAGTTGTCTTGCCCGATCCGGCAGGCCCCAAGACGACGAGCCGGCGTCGGGTGAGGCCGCGGAAGGCATCTGCCAGTTCCTGCAGTGCGTCGGCTCGGCAGATGAACGCGTCACCGATCAGCTGCCGGTGATCGCTGAGATGCGGGACAGGACAATCGGCCCACAAGACGGGCAGTGGCGCGGGGTCGAACAACTGACGGAGCACTGCCTCGTCCTGCCACTGCCTATGAACCAGCCGTGCCAGCGTCCGGGCTGCCTCCGCCAGATGCACGGCAGTCGACCGGCTATGCCGTGGGTTTCGTCGCCAGGCCCAGGTCGCCATCACACTGAACAGGCCGATCACGGCCGCCGCCAATGAGCTGGCGTTGCCGATTGCCGCAGGCTTCAGCTTCCAGACGACCAACAGGCCAATCGTCACAGCAGCGCTGAGCGCCCATGCCAGTACCCACCGCGAGCGCATACCCGCCCCCTGAGTTCCGCTCGGCCCCTTCGATCAACGATCAGCCCAGGAAGCAGGTAACGCCTGGCCAGGTCGACGTGGCCGATGAAACCCAGCCTCGAAGCCAGGTTGTCGAGAAGAGCGGCGAAGTAGGACGGCTGAATGCTGGCCGCCTTGCCTTCGAGCCCCTGGTACAACTTGACGGGCCTGCACAGCAGACGAGAGCACAACGTCTAGTGCTGCAGGACACGACGACGGTAACCACGGCACTGGCCTTCCCGGCGGCCGCGCGCAAGGGAGCTCCGCCTGGTGGCTCATCTCTTTCTCCGGTCACGTAAACCGTAATCTTGACCATAGGTATCGCTGCATGGACCTGGTGGGGTTGGTCGCACAGTTGTCCGATAGAAAGGTCACAGGTTGTTATCCCTCACCAGACGCCGGCGGTGGACGGTCCTTGGCGCGATCCTCGCGGTCGTCCTCGGTTCCGCACCCACCGCCACCAGCTACGCGGCCAGGTCCGATACCCCTCCGCCTGTCCACGGCCCCGGCGAGCGCACAGCGATCGCCGCAGCGCCGAACACGCCCAACGCCCCCGAGGCGGGACCGCCGTTCACGAAGACCGACGGGGTGTGGCAGGTCAACACCACCACACCGACACTCCGTAACACGGTCACGGCCACCAGCGGCCACAAGACCACTGCGACCTTCGAAGTTCACACCACCGATTCCAGCGGCAAGCCCACCGGCACGGTCGTCAAGCTGACCGACGCCAACGAATGGGGCGTTCTCGTCTCAGGAGAGGTGGACGCGGGAAAGCCGGCCTCGGTGAAGGTTCCCGCGGGCAAGCTCAAGAACGGTGTCACCTACGCCGTCCGCTCCTCGGGGTACGACGTCACCAGCAACGTGTACGAGAACCACTGGTCGCCGTACTCCACCTTCAAGATCAATGTCCCTCCGGCGGAGAAGCCGTACGCCACCTTCCCCGCTCCGCAGGCCACGTCCGGCATCGACTCCCTTGCACAGACCCCGAGAGAGTTCGGCCGCACCAACCCCGGCCCGATAGCGGGCACGCAGCGCAACGACGCCGGACGGAACTGTTCGGCCCCGGACTCCCGGGGCCGGAAGGTGTGCATCGAGATCAGCCGCGATGCGCCGACCCGGGCAGACGCTGCCGTCGCCAAGAAGGCCACAAGGAGTGCTCTTCGGGCCGACGATCTCGTGTCGTGGTGTGCCTCGAAGCCGGACGGCGACGACTACATGAACCGGACCGAGGCATGCCTGAAGACCGTCGGCTACGCGACCCTGATCTTCCTCGACGCTGAAGAGCTGCCGCAGTTCGGGACTGCCACGTTCGCGCTGTCCCAGCAGATCAAGCTGTACAACAAGCAGGCGGACACCGGTACGCCCCGGGCGGAGTTCGACCAGCAGCTCACTGTCATACCGACGACGATCGACGCGGCCACGGAAGGTGTCCACCTCACCTGGGTGCCGTCCGACAACTGCAACGACTGCACCAGCTCGCAGGTCAAATGGTCGAGCGACGACGGCCTCAACACCACGCCGCACTGGGCCGTTGGCGAGGTCGGCGCCAAATACGCCATGACGGCCAAGGTGCAGACGCTCTGGAACGGCACCGGCGTGGAGCAGTTCGACCTCGGCTGGGGCCTGCGCGGTTCCGTCGGCGCCGGCAACGCGCACGCCCAGACCAGCCTCGGCACCAGTGGCGACGTCCGCGTCCGGGAGCTCGCGCCACGATGCGACGACATCGCCGGAGGCAACATCAAGACCGGCTGTGTCTTCCCGTACTTCAAGCCCACCTGGACCGTCGACACCAACCTGTACCCGGCGGCCGGCGCCTACTACTGGCTGATACAGGAAAAACTCCCCTCCCACCCCGGCAGCCCGAGACTGGACTCCCTCGTCACCTACCTCGGCCCCGGCAACAACGCCGACCCGAACGGAGGCGACTGGACCGCCGCGAAGAGCCGCGGAAAGGTCTGCCCCAGTAACTGGACGCCGAACAGTGCCACACCGACCGGATCGTGTGACGAGTACGCGCCCGCAGCTACGCACCAGAGCGGCGGCATGCCCAAGGGCCCGAACCAGGTCGGCTCCGGCGACGAGTGCGCGCAGCTCTACACCAAGCCGATGACCGGCGGAACATGAGGCCTGCTCGCCGACAACCGCAACGGCTACCCGGGCCCGAAGTGGAACGAGAAATGCGGTCGTGCCTCCGTGCCGAAGGACCAGAACGAGGGCGCCTTCCGCGACGTCGGCATCAAGTTCGTTCCGCAGATGCGGCTGCTCGACGAGGACGGGTACTTCATCAGCAACCCCGGCTTCGAGCACTGCAAGAACGCCGACACCGTCTGCGCATGGAAGAAGATCGGCTGACCTGACCGCCTGACTGACCGACCCTGGGGCCGGAACACCCCGTTGGTGTTCCGGCCACACTGCTACGCGAAACGTGTCCAGTCCGCATCCAGGGGATACACCAATCCGTCCCACACCAGCGCCTGGTCGACGAGACCGGGCACCGTCGAATCCTGGTGCCCGTCCGCGTCCTCCACGCCCCGGTTCTCGTACAGGGCATCAGCTACTTCGATGAGGTAGTCGGCAAACGACGGCCACACGCCCAGCTTCGGGATGCCGGCCTCTTCGAACGTTCCGATCCGGCCGTAACCGGGACCTGGGGTGCAGTCCGTGAACAGCCCGTACAGGCCGCTGCGATCGGTCGCCGCGAACGCGAGATACCGCACCACAGGGTCGGCCGGCCGGCCGATGGTGTAAGGGCCTTCACCCCAGAACGGCAAATGCTCCACCGGGGGGATCGCGTGCTTCATCGGCAGCAGCCAAGCAGTTCCCCCTCCGTGTGAGGCAAGCCCGGTCTCCGGCTCAGGCGTCCAGCCGAAGTCGGCAGGGTGACCAGTGCCGTTATGAAGAAGGTAGAAGGCCCGTAAACCCGCGGGGACGGTCAGATCGAGGTCCTGCTCAACCGCACGGATGTCAGCCTCTGCAGCGGGCGGGGCAAGCATCCGATACGAACGTGGAGCATTCTGCTCAAGCCACGCCTCGATCCTCGCCCACGCGCCCTCAACCGCCCGTTCCTGCTGCTGGTCGTCACTCATACCCGCGACCCTACGGATCTCCAGCAAACGCAACAGTGGCCTGCACCACGCGGCAGCAGCCGACTCTGGCGGTTCAGCCGCGTGCTCCCGCGGCTCCGCAGGTGAGGCCAGAGCCCGAGCACTCCGCAACCAGATGGCTGTTACTCACTTTCGAGTGACGGCCCGATCCCTTGCGGGGTGGCGCATCGTGGCGGGGAGAAGCCGCGCCCCAACCCCCGCACGGCCTGTCCATCTGTCAGCACGTCAACATCACGCAAGGACGATATAGATGGATGTCACATACGAGAGTTACGGAAAACCTGACAACAGGTAACAAGGGCCATGTTTTCCTCTCATCTTCTCCACGGCGTGGACAGAGTGCGTGGGCGGCAAGCCGGCCGTCACCGCACACGACACCCGATGACCCGGGCAGCCCGCAGGGGCTCCTCGGGGGAAGGTGTCCGCACCATAAGGGGACCTCTTGTCCGCTTCCGTTTCTGTCACCGCTCGCCGTCTCGCCGCCGCCACGCCCACCGTCGGCGCTCTTCTCTCCGTGGTCACGCTGCCGGCCTCCGCCGCCGACCACCGCCCCGAGCGGTCGAAGGTGGAGATCTCCGACGTCCAGTACGCCCCCCCGGCCGCGACGACCGCTCCAACCGCCCCCTGAACCGGGAATGGGAGGAAATCACCAACACCGGCCGCCGCAGCGTCAACCTCAAGGACTGGACCCTCAAGGACGAGGACGGCCGCACCTACACCTTCGACCACTACCGCCTCGAAGGCCGCACCACCGGCCACGGCCACACCGGCCACGGCCGCGACACCGACCTGTACCAGGACCGCCACCACCACGTCTGGAACAACCGCCCCGACACCGCCACCCTCCACAACGACCACGAACGCATCATCGACGACGAATCCTGGCGCAACCACCACCGTCACGACGGCCACCACCACTGACCCAACACCGCGCGCGTGAACTGAACACCCCACCCACGCCCCGACAGGACACCACGCACCCGGCCTAATGGTGGCCGGACGCGTCTCGTTTCTCGGGCCGCCCTGGCGCAGGCCTTTCGGCAACAGGCCTGACGAGTTCTCGAGCTGGTGGGCGAGGCCGGCGTTGGGCTGTGCACGAAAACCCGCAGGGGCGGATTCATTGCCGTGAGAGCTTGCAGGTGCCGACGGGCGAAGTGGTCTCGCGCGGGTTGGCGGGCGGGCGGGCTCAGGGCGGGGTGGGCAGATGGACCGAGGCGAGTTTGGCTGGGTCGACGACGATGTGGATGCCGGTGATCCGGCCTTCGGTGACGGTGAAGGCGATGATGGACAGAGGGCTTCCGTCGGGACGCCAGGACATCTGGCCGGGGATGCCGTTGACCAGCACGGGGCGGTGGCGGGCGACCTCGCCGGAGAACCTGCGGGCGCCGGCGGCGACCTTGGTGGCGCCGAGGGTGACGACCATGCCGTCGGGGGTGTCGACGGTCAGCTTCACGTTCGGGTCGAGGACACGCAGGAGCGCTTCGAAGTCGCCGCTGAGAGCGGCGGCACCGAATGCCTGGACGACCTCTCGGTGCTCGCGGCCGGGGCCCGCCGGCCGGTCCGTGGCTTGGACCTTGCGGCGGGCACGGCTGGCGATCATCTTGGTGGCGTCGGCGGATTTGCCCAGGATCTGGCCGATCTCTTGGAACGGGACCGCGAACATGTCGTGCAGGACGAACGCCAGGCGCTCGCTCGGGGTAAGCGAGTCGAGCACGACGAGCAGGGCGAGGCCGACCGAATCGGCCAGCGCCACCTGCTCGTCCGGCGTGGGGTCGTCGTCGGGTGTCACCACGAGGTTCGCCCACTCTTGCTCGTAGGCGGTTTCGGGGTGGGCTCTGCGGGATCTCAAAAGGTCCAGGCTGATGCGGCCGACCACGGTGGTCAGCCAACCCGCCAGGTTGCCGATGGTCGCCTCGTCCAGGCGGACGAGGCGCCACCAGGTTTACTGGACCCCCTCCGAGGCGTCGGCGGGGGAGCCCA
>NZ_JBHUQX010000274.1:0-12839 GCF_042674225.1 Streptomyces sp. NPDC056948 | reverse complement strand
GGCGCTGGTGGCCCAGCCCGGAGCCTCCAGAGCCTCCAGCTCCTGCATCTCCAGCTCGACGAACTCGGCGTTCTCGACGTTCTCGACGGTGCCCAGGTTCTCGCTCATGTCGGTTGCCTCTCTGAGAAGTTCTTCTTGGGGGGGTCTACGGGCTGATCAGGTCAGGGTGACCGAGACGCCGACCGAGACGCCGGTGGAGAAGGCGACGCTGAAGGTGCCCCAGCCCGGAGCCTCCAGGGCCTCGAGCTCCTGCATCTCCAGCTCGACGAACTCGGCGTTCTCGACGTTCTCGACGGTGCCCAGGTTCTCGCTCATGTCAGTGCCTCTCTCGGCTGTGCGACGGAGTCGGACGGTGCGACTGATGTGGTGGTGCGACTGATGTGGTGGTGCGGATCCGGGGGTCCCCCCGGCGGCCGCGCGGCTCACGGGGAGCCGGGCGGCAGCCGTCGGGGATGTCCGGCCGTGCGCGGGGCACGGTGCGGTGGATCGGACGGCGGGAGCCGGCTCGATCAGGTGAGGCTCCAGGCGACGGAGACGATCGAGATGCCGACGCTGACGCCGGCGCTGGTGGCCCAGCCCGGGGCCTCCAGGGTCTCCAGCTCCTGCATCTCCAGCTCGGTGCCGAGCTCCTGCAGCTCCTGCTCGACCGGGTTGTTGTGCGCCATGGTGTTCTCCTCGTGTTGTCGGTTCGGTGATGCGGGTTGGTGCGGTGGTGCGGTGGTGCGGGTGCTCCTCCGGGTCAGGCGCTCAGGCCGCCGGGAGGGGTTCGGGGGAGCCGGCCACGGAGGCGGTCGGCTCGGTGGCCTCGGCGAGGAGCGCGGCGATGTCGTCGGCGCTCAACCCGGCGAGGGTGGGAAGTCCGGCGCCCCAGGCGCGCACGCTGCGCAGGGCGATGGGGTGGCGCAGGTGCGGGGCGAGGTGCACGGTGCGGTCGATCCGCCAGCGCAGCATCAGCTCTTCGAGACCCTCGTCGGGCCGCGGCGCGAGCCACGGGGCCCGCTGCCGCAGGCGCTCCCACAGCCTGTGGACGCGGTCGGCGCTGCCGAAGCGGGTGTCTCCCCGCAGGGCCTGCCGCCACACGACCGGCCACAGGGCGCAGACCGCGCGCATCTTGGCCAGGCCCAGCGTGGTGGAGAGCTCGTTGGCGAGGGCCCAGCACTTCACCGCGTACGGGTTGCGGCCGACGTTGATGGCTCCGCGCTGGCTCTCGGCGCTGAGCCGGGCGACCCGCAGCCTCCCGGGGGCGGGGGCCGGCAGGCCGGCGGCGATGCGCCGGGCCAGTTCGTCGCCGGCCGTGAGCAGCCGTCCCGCCAACTCCTCGACAGCGGCGTCCTGTTCAGGAAGGTCGAGGGTGTCGCTGCTGTACGGGATGACGGTCCTGAAGATCGCTTCGAGTACGCCGTCCATGACCAGGTGCCCCGGGAGGGTCTCGGTGGCCTCGGGCACCCAGAGGGCGGCACGGGGGCGCAGGCACTCCCCCATCGCGATGCGCTTGCCGTCCTCGTGGGGGAAGCAGGCCACGGGTCCCGCCTCGCTGCCGGTGCCCAGGGTGGTGGGGACCGCGAGGACCTCGGCGTGTTCCCCCCACGGGAGCGGGAGCGCCACCAGTCCACTGCGCTGCCCGGAGGCCAGGTAGCGCAGGAGGTCGGGGTGGCGGCCGACCGCGGCCGAGAGCTTCGCGAAGTCGAGGGTGCCGCCCCCGCCGACGCCTACGACGAGCTCACCGGGAGAGAGCCGGGAGGCGAAGGCCTCGACGGCCGGCATCCCTCCGTCCGCCGGGGTGACCGCCCGGGTGGGCGTGAACCCGGCGTGGGCGATCTCGGCGACGATCTTCCGGGTGACGGCGTGGTCGGCCACGGCCGGGTCGGCCAGGACGGTCACGCCGGTGGGGCTCAGTTCCCGCAGCAGTACGGGAACCTGGTCGTAGGTGTCGAGAGAGACAGGCATGGGGTCAGCTCCTCGCGGCCAGGGAGGTCGCCGGCAGCAGGCTGTCGAGTCCCTCCTCGACGCAGGTCATGAGCTCGGCGACCTCGGCGCGGCTGTAGGTCAGGGAGGGCACGAGCTGGATGCCGGAGGGACCGGGGTGGACGATGGCGCCCGCGTGCCGGATCCGGGTGATGAGGTCGGCGACGTCCGTTCCGGCCAGGGCGCGGCCGTCGGGGTGGGTCAG
This sequence comes from Streptomyces sp. NPDC056948, assembly GCF_042674225.1. Classification (NCBI taxonomy): domain Bacteria; kingdom Bacillati; phylum Actinomycetota; class Actinomycetes; order Kitasatosporales; family Streptomycetaceae; genus Streptomyces; species Streptomyces sp. NPDC056948. Next base: position 10,669 of record NZ_JBHUQX010000274.1, on the reverse strand, counting down.
GTGCAGGGTGCGGAAGCAGCCGACACCGGCGGCGTGCGTGGCGAGCGGGTGCCGCTCGACCAGTTCCGTGAGCCCCTGCTGGAGCCAGGCGGCGACGTTCCGGCCCGCCGTGACCGCGTCGAGGCGCTCCATCTCGGAGATCGTGGCGCTGATGGCGGCGCAGGCGAGGGCGGTCGCGCCCTGGGTCTCGGCGTGGGCGAACATCGTGTCGTGCTCGACGAGGGCCCGGGTCACCCGGTGGGACATCACCAGGGCGGCGGCGGGGCAGGCCCCGTTGGTCAGGCCCTTGGAGGTGACGAGTACGTCGGGCAGGCCCGGCCAGCTCTCGGAGGCGAACCAGCTTCCGGTGCGGCCGAAGCCGGTGGCGACCTCGTCGGCGACCAGGAGGAAGCCGTACTCGTCGCGCAGGCGGCCCAGTTCGGCCACGAACGACGCGTCGAGCGGGAGGGTGCCGGTGCCGACGACGGGTTCCACGACGACCGCGGCGACCTGGCCGCCGAGGGCGGCCATCAGCCGGCCGAGTTCGGCCGTGTCGTTCGGGGTGACGTGGCGGATCAGCCGCTGGTCCACCCCGTAGACCCGCTGTCCCAGGTCCTCCCCGGTCAGGGCGAAACCGCCGAAGGTCAGTCCGTGGAAGCTGCCCCGCAGGGCGACCACCAGGTTGCGTCCGGGCCGGCCCTGTACGGCGTGGTAGATCCGCGCCAGTTTCATGACCGCGTCGTTGGCGACTCCGCCGCCGGTGGAGAAGAGCACCCGGGCGTAGTGGTCGGGCCCGCAGATCCGCAGCAGGTCCTCGGCGGCGCGGCGGGCGTAGCTGTTCTCGAAGCGGAAGGCCCCGAGGTAGGAGGCGTGCTGGGCGGCTTCGGCGATGGCCTCGGCGATGCGCGGGTTGCCGTAGCCGAGGTTCACGTTCCACAGCCCGCTGTCGGCGTCGAGTGCGGTGCTGCCGTCCGCGAAGGTGACGCGGTGTCCGGCGGCGCCGACGGCGCAGAGGCTGTCGTCGCCATGGCTGGAGGGCGGTATGAGGTAGGGCCAGAGCGCGGTCATCGGGAGGCTTCCGTGGTCAGGAGTGTCACGCGGTGACGCTCGCCGGGCGGGGAGAGGAGCTGGCGGGAGGTGACGGTCAGACCGGACGCGGTGAGCTCTTCCTCCAGGCGCGGCAGGTCGAGGACGGCCACGCGGTCCGTGCAGACCGTGACGGGGCCGTCGCCTCGCGGCGGGTCGGCGGGGAGCAGGGTGACCGTGCGGCTGTCGGCGCCGGCGGGCCAGTGCTCGTACAGCTCGTAGACGGTGCCGCCGGCTCCGGTGACCCGTACGGCCGTCTCGTCGGGGCCGTCGCAGTCGCCCCGCTCCAGGACGGTCAGCAGGAACCGGCCGCCTTCGGCCAGGTGTGCGAGGACGCTGCGGTACAGGCCCGCGCGGCCGTCCTCGTCCAGGAGCGAGAGCGAGGTGGTGCCGAGCAGGATGTGCGGGAACTCCTGCCCGAGTGCGAAGCGGGACATGTCGCCCCGCACCACGGTGCAGCGGGCTCGCATCGACGCCGGAGCCCGGTCCAGTGCGGTCCGCAGCAGCGCCAGCATGTCGGTGGACAGGTCGAGGGCGGTGACCTGCCGGCCGATGGCGAGCAGCGGCAGGGTGAACCGTCCCGAGCCGGCCGCGAGGTCGAGCACGGACCCGGGCGCCGTCCGCACGGCGGTCAGCAGGGCCCGGGTCTCCGGGTCGTCGTAGGTGGCGAGGTCGTGGTAGAGCGGGGCCCCGAGGGCGTCGTACAGCCCACAGACACGGGCCCGGTCACCGAGACCGGCGATCCGGCGAGCGGCGAGGGTGAGTGCTTCGGCCGTCGCGGCCTCGCCGTCCGGCGCAGACCCGCTGCTCGTCGTGGTCTCGTCGCTCGTAGTGGGCCCGTCGGCCGTCGCGGTCTCGCGGCCCGTCGTAGTCCCGTCGGCCGCCGTGGTCTCGCGGCCCGGCGTGGGCCCGTCGGCCGCCGTGGTCTCGCGACCCGGCGTAGTCCCCTCGGCCGTCGCGGCCTCGCGGCCCGGCGTAGTCCCGTCGGCCGCCGTGGTCTCGCGACCCGGCGTAGTCCCCTCGGCCGCCGTGGTCTCGCGACCCGGCGTAGTCCCGTCGGCCGTCGTGGTCTCGCGGCCCGGCGTCGTCTCGCGGCCCGGCGTCATCGCTTCGGTCGTCGTCGCTTCGGCCGTAGCGGTCTCTTCGATCGCCCTGAGGGGCATGGCCGGGGCGCTCATCGTGCGGCCGCCGGGGCGCGCATCGGTGCGGGCAGTGGCAGGTCGTGCCGGGCGAACAGCTCGGCGAGCTGGTCCATCTCGGCGGCGGGGACGAGGTCACCCGCCTCTCCGGAGGTCGCGAGCAGGCACTCCAGGGCCTGTGCGGCACGCCGGTCGACGGCGAACAGGCGGCTCCCGGCCACGATGTACGCCTCCCCGCCCTGATCCTCGTCCCGGTACAGCACGATCGGCAGGGTCGGATCCGCCAGGTCGGCGCCGCCGCCGGACCCGGTGAGCCCGGGCGTCAGCCGGGAGCCGAAGCCGGAGACCCGCAGGCCGGTGGCTCCACGCGCCATGAGGCTGCGCAGCGCGCTGACGGCTTCGAGGTAGCGGGCCAGGAAGGGGCGTGCGCGCAGGGCCTCCGCCCGTGTCTCGGCCGGCAGTGCCGCGTCCAGTGCGGCGGCGCCGGATCCGGTCCGGGCGAAGCGTTCGGTGAGGGTGCCGAGGCTGTCGTCGACCGTGCCGAGCACCGCTCCCGTGGGGCTGGTGGATAGCTGCCCGTCCGGGTCGGCGTAGAGGCGCAGGGCCGGTCCGTCCGCCGGGTTGTGAGCACCGCTCAGGGCGGCCGGGTCGGCCAGCAGCACCGAGGAGGTGATGAGGAACTCGGGGAAGACGCCCTCGGCGAGCGCCCGGTCGGCGTCGGCGAGGAAGGCCTCGAAGTCGTGTCGGTCGAAGACGCGTATGACGGTCGGGCCGAAGACGGTCATGAAGGGGCTGGCGGCGTAGGCATGGGTCTGGAGGAAGAAGTCCTGGCCGTTGGAGAACTCGTCGCCGGGCTCCGTGAGACTGCCCTGGTAGCCGACGGCGGGGGCGAGGTCGCCGGTGCCGTCGCCGGGTGCCAGCAGGAGGGTGCGGGGGCCGACGAGCCCGGCGGCCGTGACGGCGGGGATGTGCGCCGCGTCGGCCAGGACGAGCGTGCCGACGCCGACGCCGGCGGGCCCGGCGAGCGGGGCGGCGGTGGCCCAGGAGATGAGGTGCTGCTTCAGACGTCCACGAGCTGTCATGTCCATGCCAGATGGGTCCTTTACTGGTCTGCTTCCCCCTCTGCGTTCGGGCAGCGGGGAATCGAGTTCGAGCGGTCGGTCACCAGCAGGCGGCGAGCGGTCGGTCAGTGCGGTGCCGTCACCGACCGCAGGATCGCCGACAGGTCCGCGAGCGACTCCTGGGCGCCGAACAGCTTGTGCACGGCCGTGGTGTTCAGGACGATCTCGTCCACCCCCACCTCTTCGTAGGCCCGGAGAGCCTTGACCACCTGCGGCAGATCGCCACCCGCGAACGCGCCGGTCTCCACGACACCGCGCGCCACGTCCTCGATCCGCCCCGAGCCGACGGCCACACCCGCCCGGCCGAGCATGTCCAGATAGTGCGGGGCCTGCATGTGCGGCGCGTTGCCCGCCAGAGCCAGCCGTTCGGGCCCGGCGCCCTCGCGCCCCTCCTTCTCCAGCCCCGCCGGAACCATGGCGACGACACGGGGCAGTGACGTCCGCCCCGCCCGCGCGGCACCCTCGGCCACCGCGGGCAGGATCACGTCCCGCAGGTATCCGGGCGGCGTCAGCCATGTGATCACGACGTCCGCCACCTCGCCCGCCAGCCGGGCCATCCCCGGCCGCAGCACGCCCAGACCCACGTCGACCCTGGGTGCCGCGGCCGGAGCGAGCTGGCCCCGGAAGGTGAAGTGCGGGCCGTCCATGACGACCGTCTCGCCGTCGAGCAGCCGGCGCACCGCCGTCACGTACTGCCGCGCCACCTGGAGCGGCTTCTCGTACGGCGATCCGAGGATGTTCTCCTGGAAGGCCCTGGCTCCCGGGCCGAAGCCCGCGATCACCGGTTCCCCGGTGGCCAGGGCCACGGACCGCGCTTGCAGAGCCGCCTCGTACGGGTGGCGCAGGGGCATCAGCGTGACACCGAAGCCGGTCGGGACCCGGAACCCGGCCCCGGCCAGACCGGTGAAGGTCTGGTGGGGCTCCATCACCATGGCCTGTCCCTGCCAGAGGCGCCTCGCCCCGGTCCACCGGACGAGTCCGGCGAAGGGGAGCGCCTGCTCCAGGCGGCGGGGTACGCAAGGGAGGAGCACGGAGTAGTCGGTCATGGCGTCGGGGTCTCCTGGGTCGTGATGTCGGGCCGGCCGCGGCCGCTGACTACTTCCAGTCGTTGTTGTTCTTCGGCAGCGGGGCCGGTCCGGGCAGCAGATCGCCGATGATCTGGAGCCATGCGCGGGGGTTGAGCCCCGGGACGGACACCGTCCCGCTCCCGATCCCGATCCCGATCCCGCGCTCCGCGACCGGCGCAGACGCCGCGCCCGATGCCGACGCCGTGCCCGATGCCGACGCCGATACCGCGCCCGGTGCCGAGGCCGATACCGCAACCGTCTCCGTCGCCGTCCGGCTCTCCGCCGGCTGCTCCGCGGCGAAGGCCGTTCCCTGGCCGGCCAGGGCGATCATCCCCGCGGTCAGCAGACCGACGACGACGTGTCCACGACGACGGGACGACAGCGTGCTGCGGGACGTGGAGCGGTTCACCGATATCTCCTCGATGCTCGATGCGGCGTTTTTCGTTCTGCGCTGTTCGTGCTTCCTTGCGAGAACGACTCTGCCGTCTGGCGAGGGCCGCCACGAGGCCATCTGCGCGCAGCTTGCTGCACACGCGGATTCCTCAAGCTGCAGCGGCTCTCTCGCCCCACCTGCTCACTTGCGCCGAATTGGCCGTCCGATACCAGAACTAACGGACATATATTGATAATCCGTCATTGACACTCGAGTACGGGCGTCTCAGGATTCCAGGGACCGCATGTGTGATCGATCATCAACGGGGGGAAACACATGGGCAATCCGCTTGCTTTCCTGGGCGTGAACGAGGAAGAGGAACGGCAGTACCGCTCCCTCCTGAGACGCGGCTCGTTCCCGCCCGCGTCCGACCCCCAGGAACCCGGTCCGGACTCACCCCCGTCGCTCGAGGAGTCGGCCCTGGACCGGCTGGTGGCGTTGGGGCTCGCCACCAGGAACACCCAGGGCGCGGTGCGTCCGGTCCCTCCGCCCCGGGCCGTGGACGCCCTGATCGACGGCCGGCTGCGCCGACTGCGGGAGGAGCTGGAGAGCGAGGCCACGCGGCACTCGGTCATCGAGTCCCTGTTCATGGAGCGCCTGACCGCCCCCTCCTCGCCCCGCGCGGACGCCGACGACCCCGGCCAGATGATCACGCAGCTCCACGGGATCGACGCGGTCCGGGAAGCCATCGACGAGCTGACCTTCTTCGCCCGGACCGAGGACCTGACCACGGAGCCGACCGGCGTCCTGACCGAGGAGTCGATCGCCGTCTCGCACCCGATCAACATGCGGTTGCTGCGCCGCGGCGTGCGCATGCGCATGATCATGGGGTCCGCGATCATGCAGGACGACACCACCCTCACCTACATGCGTGACCTGGTCTCGCACGGAGCGGAGGTGCGGATCTCCCACCACCCCATCGAGCGCGTGATCATCGTCGACCGGTCGGCCGCGCTGACCCCCATCAACCCGGCCCACACCTCGGTGGGGGCACTGCTGGTGCGTGAACCCGGCCTGGTGGCCACGTTGGTCACGCTCTTCGAGCGCATGTGGGAGGGGGCGGACGAGCTCCCCGGTGAGGACGCGGACATGCCGTCCGACATCGAACGCGAGATCCTCGCCATGCTCAGGGAAGCGGACAAGGACGAGACGGCGGCGCGCCGCCTCGGGGTGTCCGTGCGCACCTACCGCAAGCACCTGGCCGTCATCATGCGCCGCCTCGGCGCCGCGAACAGGGTGGAGGCCGCGCTGCTCGCCCACGAGAAGGGCTGGCTGAGCTGAAAAGGCGTACGGCGCGTACAGCACGTACCTGACCTGCTCGTACGCGCCGACGCGCCGCTGGGGCGGGGCCTCGCTGGGCCTACTCTTCGTCTTCGGGCTTCTCCGCCTCGTTGACCTCTTCCTCGAGACCGAGCTGCTCGATGAGCCACTTGTCGAACTCGATCGCGGCACGCACCCAGCTCACCGTCGAGGAGACGAAGTGCTCCAGGCTGACACCCATGCCGATCAGCATCTGGGCCTCGCCGATCAGGCGGACCGTGCCGTCGTCGTGGGTGTGGCTGTAGACCTTGGGCCACAGGGTGCGGCGGTTCCAGTCGTCGATGGACTCCAGGATCTGCGGCTTCGCCTCGATCTCATGGGGCCGGTCGTAGAACGTCCGCACGGAGAAGACCTGCTGGTCTTCCTCACCCCGGAACATGAAGTAGGTGCGGAACTGCTCCCACGGCGCCGCGAGGTCTCCCTCGTCGTCGACGACATACTTGAGCTCCATCTGGTCGAGGAGCTGCTTCACGAGGTCCTGATCCGGGACGACGGGGCCGGCTTGGCCGCCGGGCTGCGGCTCGGGCTGGCCCCCGAAGTTCGGAATCGAGGACGGGTCGATGGTCACCGTGAATTTCCCTTCGTACGGATTCCGCCATCCTCCCCCATGCGGGGAGGGGGGTGGCAAGTGCCGACAGACCCTGTCAGCCCTCGGCTGACACGATCCGGTCAAGCGCAACCTCCGGGTACCCGAACCCGTCCTCCTCAGCGGCGGACATGGAGGGGGCGATCGCCGTGGTGGCAGCGGAGAACGGGCCGGAAACGGGCAGGGGGCACACCCGGTGGGGGCTGGTCCTGCCGATCCTGGCCCTGCCCGTGCTCGTCCTCGGGTTTCTGATCATCGGCATGTTCATGTGGGCCCTGTCGGACGAGGACGACCCGCGCGCGGGCGGCCCGGCGAAGGTGCCCTGCGCCGAGGCCCTGGCCTTCGGCGGCGCCGAGCGCCCCGCGAAGGCCCAGCCCGACCGCTGCACCGTGCAGCACGGCATCGACACGGGGTACGCGGCGGTGCTGCGGATGCCGCGCGAGGACGTACGCGCCTGGCTGCGGGAGACGTATCCGGACGCACCCGAGATCCGCACGGGCAGCCCCTGTGGCGCCCTGTGTCTCGATGTGAGCCACGAGGACGGACTGCCCGCCTCGGCCGAGGCACACGTGGTGCAGGTGCGGGTGGAGTACGAGAACGCCGAGACCGCGCTGGTGCGGTTCTCGGCGTTCACGATGTGACGGCCCCGAGCGACTCGATGTGACGGCCCCGAGCGACTCGATGCGAAGGCCTAGAGCGTCTTGCCCGTCGCCGGGCCCACGATCAGGCCCTCCTCGAGGCGTTCCACCCGGACCGTGTCGCCGTCCTTGATCTCGCCGGAGAGGATCTCCTTGGCGAGGCGGTCGCCGATGGCGGACTGGACGAGGCGGCGCAGCGGCCGGGCACCGTACGCCGGGTCCATGCCCTCCTCCGCGAGCCAGGCCAGGGCCCCGGGCGTGACGTCCAGGGTGAGGCGCCGCTCGGCGAGGCGCTTGGCCAGACGGTCGAGCTGGAGCTTGGCGATGCGCTCCAGCTCGGGTTTGGTCAGCGCGGCGAAGACGACCAGGTCGTCCAGGCGGTTGAGGAACTCCGGCTTGAAGGAGGTCCGCACCACCTCCAGGACCTGCTCCTTCTTCTCCTCCTCGCTGGTCATCGGGTCGACCAGATACTGGCTGCCCAGGTTCGACGTCAGCACGAGGATCGTGTTGCGGAAGTCGACCGTGCGGCCCTGGCCGTCCGTGAGCCGGCCGTCGTCCAGGACCTGGAGCAGGATGTCGAAGACCTCCGGGTGGGCCTTCTCCACCTCGTCCAGCAGGACGACGGAGTACGGGCGGCGGCGCACCGCCTCGGTGAGCTGGCCGCCCTCCTCGTAGCCGATGTAGCCGGGCGGGGCGCCGACGAGGCGGGCCACGCTGTGCTTCTCGCCGTACTCCGACATGTCGATGCGGACCATCGCCCGCTCGTCGTCGAAGAGGAAGTCGGCGAGGGCCTTGGCCAGTTCGGTCTTGCCCACGCCCGTCGGGCCCAGGAAGAGGAAGGAGCCGGTGGGCCGGTCGGGGTCGGCGATGCCGGCGCGGGACCGTCGTACGGCGTCGGACACCGCCCGCACCGCCTCGCTCTGCCCGATGAGGCGCTTGCCGAGCTCGTCCTCCATGCGCAGCAGCTTCTGCGTCTCGCCCTCCAGCAGACGCCCGGCCGGGATGCCGGTCCAGGAGGCGACGACGTCGGCGATGTCGTCGGAGCCGACCTCCTCCTTGACCATGGTGTCCTTCGCGACCTCCTCCTCGGCCTCGGAGGCGGCCTCCAGTTCCTTCTCCAGGGCCGGGATCTCGCCGTAGAGGAGCTTGGAGGCGGTGTCGAAGTCGCCGTCGCGCTGGGCGCGCTCGGCCTGGCCGCGCACCTCGTCGAGGCGTTCCTTCAGCTCGCCGACGCGGTTGAGGGACTGCTTCTCCTTCTCCCAGCGGGCGGTGAGGCCGCGCAGCTCCTCCTCCTTGTCGGCGAGGTCGCGGCGCAGCTTGTCCAGGCGCTCGCGGGAGGCGGCGTCGGTCTCCTTGCCGATCGCCAGCTCCTCCATCTTCAACCGGTCGACGGCGCGCTGCAGTTCGTCGATCTCGACGGGGGACGAGTCGATCTCCATGCGCAGCCGCGAGGCCGCCTCGTCGACCAGGTCGATGGCCTTGTCGGGCAGGAAGCGGGAGGTGATGTACCGGTCGGAGAGGCTCGCGGCGGCCACCAGGGCGCTGTCCGCGATCTGCACCTTGTGGTGGGCCTCGTACCGCCCCTTGAGCCCGCGCAGGATCGCGATGGAGTCCTCGACGGTCGGCTCGGCGACCAGCACCTGCTGGAAGCGCCGCTCCAGGGCGGGGTCCTTCTCGATGCGCTCGCGGTACTCGTCGAGGGTCGTGGCACCCACCATGCGCAGCTCACCGCGCGCGAGCATGGGCTTCAGCATGTTCCCGGCGTCCATGGCGGAGTCGCCGCCCGCACCGGCCCCGACGACGGTGTGCAGCTCGTCGATGAAGGTGATGATCTGCCCGTCGGAGTCCTTGATCTCGGCCAGGACGGTCTTCAGCCGCTCCTCGAACTCGCCCCGGTACTTCGCCCCGGCGACCATCGCGCCCAGGTCGAGCGCGACGAGCCGCTTGTCCTTCAGCGACTCGGGCACATCGCCCTTCACGATCCGCTGGGCGAGCCCCTCGACGACGGCGGTCTTGCCGACACCGGGCTCACCGATCAGCACGGGGTTGTTCTTGGTCCGCCGGGACAGCACCTGGACGACCCGCCGGATCTCCTGGTCCCGCCCGATGACCGGGTCGAGCTTGCCTTCCCGCGCGGCGGCGGTGAAGTCGGTGCCGAACTTCTCCAGGGCCTTGTACTGGCCCTCGGGGTCGGCCGTGGTCACCCGGCGCTGCCCCCGCGCCTTCTGGAAGGCCGCCTGGAGCTTCTTGGCGTCGGCGCCCTGCTGGGACAGCACCTCGCCGGCCGCGCCGCCCTTCGCCGCGATGCCGAGGAGGAGGTGCTCCGTGGAGAGGTACTCGTCCCCGAGCTCCTTGGCGCGGGCCTGGGCGTCGGCGACGACGGCGAGCATCTCGCGGTTGGGCTGGGGCGGCGCCACGGTGGAGCCGGTCACGCTGGGCAGCCCGGCGAGCACGCGCTCGGCTCCGGCGCGTACGGCCGCCTGGTCGGCGTCGACCGCCGCGAGCAGATCGGTGATGTTCTCGTTGTCCTGCCCTTGGAGCAGCGAGAGCAGCAGATGGGCGGGGGTGAGGTCGGGGTGCCCCTCGGTCACGGCCCGGTTGCTGGCCGCGTTGATCGCGTCCCGGCTCCTGTTGGTCAGCTCGGCGTCCACGTTCGCGTTCTCCTCCTCCTTGCACTGACCCGATCAGCGCACTGACTCAATCAGCGTACATAAAGTTGAGTCTATTCCACTCAAGGGCGGATCCGGGAGTACGTGAGGGGCTAAGTTCCGGGTCATGGCCACCAAGTACTCCGTCGATCCGGGTTCCCCCGACCAGCCGTACCTCGCCTTCTGGCGGGAACGGCACGTCTGTACCCTGACGACTCCCCGCCCGGACGGCACTCCGCACGTGGTACCCGTCGGGGTCACATACGATCCCGAGGCCCGTCTGGCTCGGGTGATCGCGAACAAGGCGAGCGCCAAGGTGCGCCATGTGCTGGCCGCCGGGGAGCAGGGGGCGGCCGTCGCCGTCTGCCAGATGGAAGGCAAGCGGTGGGCCACGCTGGAGGGCCGGGCCTTCGTCCACGGCGAGCCCGACCGGGTCGCGGAGGCGGAACGCCGCTACGCGGAGCGCTACGGCCGGACCCCGTCACCCAACCCGGCGCGCGTGGTGATCGAGATCGAGCTGACGCGGGCGATGGGGCGAGGGTGAGCGAAGTTGAGCGGAGTGAAAATCCACACCGGTGATCGACTGCTTCCGGCCACCGCGTGACCAGGTGGATTCCAGGAAATGTCCCCCAAAACTGCAGCGGCGTCACCG
>NZ_JBHUQX010000273.1:0-12886 GCF_042674225.1 Streptomyces sp. NPDC056948 | reverse complement strand
GGACCGTCCGCACCGGGCCGCCCGCGCACGCCGCCCCCAGGCCGGCGCGCACGGGCGGCTCTGCTGTGCGCCGCGGGCCGCACGAGTCTGCGCACACCCGCCGTTCGTTTTGTTGGTACGTCCTGACAAAGCTGTTGACATCCCCAGAAGGCAGCCGCATAGTTCCTGCCACTAGAGCGCGCTAGTAACGCGCTCCAGCGCCGCCCCGAGCATCCATCCACCACCCGCCTCCCCGGACGGGCGCGGCACCCTCTCCCCGCACAGTGAGGTGCACCCGACATGCGCAGACACCACAGACCCCCAGCCCTGACCGCCGCCGCCCTCGTGGGCGCGCTGCTCGCCGCCGGCTGCTCCAGCGGCTCCGGCGGGAAGCAGTCCAAGACCGGCGGCACCGACACCGCGGCGGGCAAGGCCACCACCCCGCGGATGACCGTCGCCATGGTCACCCACGCGGCGCCCGGCGACACCTTCTGGGACCTGATCCGCAAGGGCGCGCAGGCCGCTGCCGCGAAGGACAACATCAAGCTCGTCTACTCCAGCGACCCGGTCGCGGGTAACCAGGCCAACCTGGTGCAGAACGCCATCGACCAGAAGGTCGACGGCATCGCGCTCACCGCGGCCAAGCCCGACGCCATGAAGGGTGCGGTGGCCAAGGCCAAGGCGGCCGGCATCCCCGTCGTCGGCTTCAACTCCGGCCTGGACGACTGGAAGGAACTCGGCATGCTCGAGTACTTCGGCCAGGACGAGAACATCGCCGGCCAGGCCTTCGGGGAGCGCCTCAACCAGCTCGGCGCCAAACACGCCGTCTGCGTGATCCAGGAGCAGGGCCAGGTCGCGCTGGAGGCACGCTGCGCCGGCCTGGAGAAGGGCTTCAAGGGCACGACGGAGAACCTGTACGTCAACGGCACCGACATGCCCTCCGTGAAGTCGACCCTGACCGCCAAGCTCCAGAAGGACTCCACCATCGACCAGGTGGTCACGCTCGGCGCCCCGATCGCCCTGACCGCCGTGCAGTCGGTGCAGGACGCGGGCAGCGAGGCCGAGGTCGCCACCTTCGACCTCAACAAGGACCTCGTCGCCTCCGTCCAGAGGGGCGACATCGAGTTCGCCGTCGACCAGCAGCCCTACCTCCAGGGCTACCTCGCCGTCGACGCGCTGTGGCTGTACAGGACGAACGGCAACTTCAGCGGCGGCGACACGGCTCCCGTACTCACGGGGCCGGCGTTCATCACGAAGGACAACGCCGACACCATCGCGGAGTTCGCGAAGAAGGGGACCCGCTAGGGCGGGTATCGCCCCCCCCCAGGCGCTCGGGTCAGTTTTCCGCTGGGCGAGCGGGGAGTGAGAATCTGACCTTGGGCCCGGCTCGGGCCCCCGCGCGGTGGTAGAAGCGGATGGCGTCGGTGTTCCAGTCGGGCGTCTGCCACTCTATTTGTGCGGCGCCGCAGGCTGCTGCCGCGGCCCTCACGGCGTTGAGCAGGGCGTGCCCCCAGCCCTCTCCTCGGTGGGGTTCGGTGACGAACAGGCAGTCCAGGTGGATGTAGTCGGTTGCCTGCCAGGTGGAGAACTCCCGGGAGTAGGTGGCGTATCCGACCAGTTCGCCTCCGTGGTCGACTACGAGGCACCATGCTCTCGGATGTGCCGAGAACAGCACGGGCTCCAAGCGCGTGGCGAGATCAGCGGGCACGGGTTCGGCGCGCTCGAAGGCAGCGTGGGCGGCGCACAGGTGGGCTATCGCCGGCAGGTCGGCCGCGGTGGCCGGACGGACCAGGTCGCCCGGCCGTGCGGCGTCCTTCAGCATGCGCAGGAGATGCCCGAGCGCGGGGCGGTCAGGTCGTCGACAGGGCGCTGCTCGGCACCGGTGGCGGAGTCGTAGGCGAAGCCCTCGCGTGCCCAGTACTCGAAGCCGCCGAGCATTTCCTTGACCGGGTGGCCGAGGCGGGCGAAGGCCAGCGCCGCGCGGGTCGCGCCGTTGCAGCCGGGGCCCCAGCAGTAGGTGACCACGGTCTGGGCCGGGTCGATCAGTTGCGGTGCCAGGTCGGCGATCTGTGCGGTGGGGATGTGGAGGGCACCGGGGATGTGCCCCTGGTCCCAGGCGGCATTGCTGCGGGTGTCGACCACCACGACGCCGGGTGATCCGGATGCCAGATCGGCGTGGACGTCGGAGACATCCGCCTCGAAGGCGAGACGGGCGGCGTAGTGGGCGGCGGCCTCGGCCGGGGCGGCGGCGGGCACGCTCAGGACGGCGCTGGTGATCTCGGCGGAAGCGGTGCCAGGCATGGGAGTACCTCTTGTTCCTGCTGGTCGGGACGGGGTCCGGTGGGCCGTGCCGGGTTTCCCCGGCCGACGACGGCTCCATCCTCTGATCGCTGGGCCCGCCTCACGAGTGGCGTAGACGCCTTGAGTCGCCAAGATTCCGCCAGTCGTACGGAGTTGCCCTCACGGATGCGCGGGGACGCGGGTGAACGTCTTGCGGTAGGCCGTCGGCGTCGTACGCATCTGGCGTGTGAAGTGGTGCCGGTACGTCGCGGTGCTGTCGAAGCCGACCGCGGCGGCGACCTCGTCCACGGTGCCCTCGCCGGACTCGAGCAGTGGCAGGCTGACAGCCACCCGCTGGGCGATGACCCAGCGCATGGGGCTCACGCCGTTGCGGCGGGTGAAGTGCCTCAAGTACGAGCGTTCCGACATGCACGCGGCCCGGGCCAGGGCGGGCACGGACAGAGGTGTGTGCAGATGACGCAGCGCCCAGTTCATGCTCCGCGTGACGCCGTCGTCCTCGGGGCCGATCTCTCCCACCGCCGCCTCGATGAACTGGGCCTGCCCGCCCTCGCGGTGCGGCGGAACGACGAAGCGGCGCGCCACCGCGTTGGCGACGGCCGCACCGTGATCAGCCCGGACCAGGTAGAGGCACAGGTCGATACCGGCCGCGCTGCCCGCGCTGGTGAAGACATCGCCGTTGTCGACGTACAGCACATCGGGGTCGACCTCGATCCCGGGATGCCGTTCGGCAAGCGCGCGGGCATAGCGCCAGTGGGTGGTGGCGCGCCGGCCGTCCAGCAGGCCGGTCGCGGCCAGCGCGAACGCCCCCGAGCAGATCGACACCAGGCGCGCCCCCCGCGCATGGGCCCGCAGCAGCGCCTCCACCAGGGCGGGCGAGACCTCCGCCCCGGCCTCGGCCACCCCCGGCACGATCACCGTGTCCGCCGCGGCCAGCGCATCGAGCCCGTACTCGGCGCGCAGCGTGAACCCGCCGACCGCCCGCAGATCCCGGCCGGGTTCCTCGGCGCACACCCGCAGCTCGTACCAGGGCAGGTCTCCCAGCTCAGGCCGGGACAGGCCGAAGACCTCCACCACCACGCCCAGTTCGAAGGGCGCCATTCCGTCGAAGGCCAGTACAGCCACCACATGCGTCTTCGTCATGGCTGCATCTTAATGATCACCAAGATCCAGCCATGATGGCGGCGAGCCATTTGTGATCCAGAATGATGGGATGGTCACGCTTGAGACTCCCCGTTTGATCCTGCGTCGCTGGCGCGAGGAAGACGTTGCGCCCATGGCTGCCGTCAATGCCGACCCCGAGGTCATGCGGTGGATCCGTGACGGCAGCGTCCGTGACGAACAGCAGACTCGCTGCGGGGTCCAGGCATGGGAGAGCGAGTGGGAGTCACAGGGCTTCGGCCTGTTCGCCGTGGAGATCCGGTCCACTGGCGAGTTGGCCGGGTTCACCGGCCTTTCGGTGCCCCACTTCTTGCCGGAGGTACTGCCGGCGGTCGAGGTCGGCTGGCGGCTGGGACGTTCCCACTGGGGGCAGGGCTTGGCCACCGAGGCCGCTGCGGCCGCTGTACGGTTCGCGTTCGAAGAGCGAGGGCTGGAGCGGATCGTCAGCATCGCTCAAGTGGGCAACGACGCGTCCGAACGGATCATGACCAAACTGGGGATGCATCCGGTCCGTGAGACCGTCAATCCCACCTGCGGGCGGCGAGTACGGGTGTTCGAGTTGTCGTCGGACCAGTAAACGGAGACGCCCGCGCCGAGCCAGATCAACCTCGCGTGTCTCAGCAGCGTGGTCCGGTTCCTCAACTCTCCCCCATGAGCGACGAGTCCGTGGGCCGCTCGGCTACTGCGCCGGTGCCGGGCCGCTCGTCCCCCGGATCACCAGCTTCGGATCCAGCACCGCCTCACGCGGCTGCAGTTCTCCGTTCTCCAGCCGCTCGACGGCGAAGCGGACGGCGTGCTCGGCCATCAGGACCGCGTCCTGGCGGACCGTGGTCAGGCCGATCGGCATCAGGTGGGAGAGGTGGCTGTCGTCGTAACCGACGACGGACAGATCGCGCGGGACCTCGATGCCCGCCCGGGTGAGGGACATCAGCAGACCCATCGCGCAGCGGTCGTTACCGGCGAGCACCGCCGTCGGCAACGGACGCCCGCTGTCGCGCTCGGCCAGGAGCAGACGGCCGGTCTCGACACCGGACTCCTCGGTGTGATGGCCGGGAATCACCCGTGCCCGGTCCTCCAGCCCGTGGCGGCGCATCGCGGCACGGTAGGCACGCCGCCGCTCCGCCGAACCGGGACCGCGTCCGCCGTCGATGTGCACGATCCGGCGGTGCCCCAGTTCCACGAGATGGTCCATGGCCTGCCGGACGCCCTTGCCCTCGGCGGAATGGACGAAGTCGACATGGGCCTGGGGCACGCGGCGGCTGACCGAGACCGTGACCGTGCGCTGCCCGAGCTCGCCGAGATAGCCGGGCTGGGCGTCCGGGCCGAGCAGGATCACCGCCTCGCAGCGGTGGCTGAGCAGTGCCTCGACCGCCTTGGCCTCGCTGCGCCCCTGGGTGGAGCCGGAGAGCAGGACGTCGTACCCGAGCCGCTCGGCCTCGGGATAGATGCCGGTGATGAGATCCGTGTGGAAGGTCTGGTGCACGGCGAACATCACGCCGAGCGTGCGGCTGCGGCCACGGGCCAGCAGCCGGGCCGCGCTGTCGGGCCGGTAACCGATCTCGTCGGCCACGCGCAGGACCCGCTCCCGAGTCTCCCGGCCGGCTCCCGCCTGGTTGCGGAAGATGATCGAGACGAGCGCGCGGGAGACGCCCGCCTTCTCGGCGACATCCGCCATCGTGGGCCGCTGCCTGCCCGATGCATCCACCTGTGAACCCACCCTCCGACGGCGCCCACCTTACGGGGTGTCCCGCGCGGGGAGGCGGCCATGGGGCCCCGCAATCTCCCAGCAACAACCTATTGACATGACATTTGGACAGGGGTCATCGTACTCGACTAGAGCGCGCTAGTAGCGCGCGTCACACCGCTCAGACACCCTCCCCCTCTCCCCTCAAGGACACTGACCATGGCAACGGCGCCAGTTCCTCTCCGTACCACCGTCGGCAACCTGTGCCTCGGCTCCGCCCCCGACTCCTGGGGGGTGTGGTTCCCCGAGGACGAGCACCAGGTGTCGTACAGCCGTTTCCTCGACGAGCTGGTCCAGGCCGGCTACGAGTGGCTGGAGCTCGGCCCGTACGGCTATCTGCCCACCGATCCGCAGCGGCTGAGGGCCGAGCTGGACGCCCGGGGTCTGAAGGTCTCCGGCGGTACCGCGTTCGGCGCGCTCCACCGGCCCGAGGCATGGGACGAGATGCTCACCCATGTCCGGCGGGTCGCCGCGCTGACCGCGGCCGCCGGGGCGCACCATCTGGTGTTCATTCCGCCCATGTACCGAGACGAGAAGACGGGTGCGTTCGCCGAGTCGCCCGAGCTGACCGCCGAGCAGTGGGCCGGGTTCGGCCGGGCCGCCGACCGGCTGGGCAGGCTGCTGCTGGAGGAGTACGACGTGCGGCTGGTCGTCCATCCGCACGCCGACAGTCACATCCAGACGCAGCCGGAGATCGAGCGGCTGCTGAACGAGTCCGACAGCCGCTACACCAACCTGTGCCTGGACACAGGGCATGTGGCGTACAGCGGTGGGGACAACCTCGATCTGATCCGCCGGTTCGGCGAGCGGGTCGGCTATGTGCACATCAAGCAGATGGATCCGCAGATCCTGGCGCAGGTCGCCGCCGAGGACCTGTCCTTCGGTGAGGCCGTGAAGCGCGGGGTGTGCGTGTCGCCGCCCGCCGGAGTGCCGAACCCGGTCGATGTGGTGGGTGAACTGGCCGGGCTCGACGCCGAGTTGTTCGTGATCGTCGAGCAGGACCTGTACCCGTGCGCTCCCGAGGTGCCGCTGCCGATCGCGGTCAGCACCCGTGAGCACCTGACCGGCTGCGGTCTTTCGGGTACCCGCCGCCCCGCCATCGACAGGTAAGGAGCGGCCATGGACGTCAGGGACGACACGACACCAGCCTCCGACCCGGCCCCGGCCACCGGCGTCGCGGACGAGACCCCGCCGGCGGTCTCCCGGCGGCTGCGGATGATCACCATCATCGCCACGTTCGGTGGTCTGCTCTTCGGCTACGACACGGGCGTCATCAACGGCGCCCTGCCCTATATGACCGACGACCTCGGCCTGACCCCGGTCACCGAGGGCATGGTCACCAGCTCACTGCTGCTGGGTGCCGCGCTGGGCGCGGTGACCGGCGGCCGGTTGTCGGACGCGCGCGGGAGGCGGCGCAACATCCTGCTGCTGGCCGTGCTGTTCTTCGTCGGCGCGCTCGGCTGCACGCTCGCTCCGACGACCGAGGTGATGATCGTGGCGCGCTTCGTGCTCGGTCTCGCGGTCGGCGGTGCGTCGGTGACCGTACCGGTGTATCTCGCGGAGGTGTCGCCCGCCGAGCGGCGCGGCGCTCTCGTCACCCGGAACGAGCTGATGATCGTCTCCGGTCAGCTGCTGGCGTTCACGTCCAACGCGATCATCGCGCGGGTCGGCGGCGAGTCCGGCGGTGTGTGGCGCTGGATGCTGGTCATCGCCACGCTCCCGGCGGTGGTGCTCTGGTTCGGCATGCTGGTGATGCCGGAGAGCCCGCGCTGGCTGGCCTCCCAGAGCCGTTTCGGCGAGGCCCTCGAGGTGCTCAAGCAGGTGCGGTCGCAGGCCCGGGCCGAGGCCGAGCTGAAGGAGGTCTCCGCGCTCGCTGTCAAGGACGAACGGGAGAAGCTCGGCGGCTGGCAGGACATCAAGAGCACACCGTGGGTGCGGAAGCTGATGTTCATCGGGTTCGGCATCGCGATCGTGCAGCAGATCACCGGCGTCAACACGATCATGTACTACGGCACGCAGATCCTCACCGACGCCGGTTTCGCCGCCGACAGCGCGCTGACGGCGAACATCGCCAACGGTGTGATCTCGGTGCTGGCCACCTTCGTCGGCATCTGGCTGCTCGGACGGGTCAACCGCCGGCCGATGCTGATGACCGGCCAGCTCGGCACGACGGTGGCCCTGTTGCTGATCGGCGTGTTCTCCCTCGTGCTGCCGTCCGGTGATCCGCGGGCGTTCGCGGTGCTCGCGATGACGGTCACCTTCCTCGCCTTCCAGCAGGGCGCGATCTCGCCGGTGACCTGGCTGATGCTGTCGGAGATCTTCCCGATGCGGATGCGCGGCTTCGGCATGGGGATCGCGGCCGTGGTGCTGTGGCTGACCAACTTCGTGATCGGTCTTGTCTTCCCGTCCCTGGTCGCCGGGATCGGGATCTCCCACACCTTCTTCCTGTTCGTGGTGGCGGGCCTGCTGTCCCTCGCCTTCGTGAAGCTGTACGTCCCCGAGACCAAGGGCCGCACCCTCGAATCGCTCGAGGCCGAGCTCCGCACGCGCTTTTCCTGATCATCTTTCGAGGAGTTCTCCATGACCGTACGTGTAGGCGTCATCGGCGCCGGAATGATCGGCCAGGACCACATCCGGCGACTCACCGAGGTCGTCACCGGGGCCACTGTCACGGCAGTGGCCGATGTCGACACCGAGCGTGCCGCCGAGGTGGCGGCCCGCTACGGTGCCACCGCGCTGCCCACGGGCGCGGAGCTGATCGCCTCCCCCGACGTGGACGCCGTCCTCGTCACCTCGTGGGGGCCGACCCACGCCGAGCACGTCCTGAACGCGATCGCGGCCGGCAAGCCGGTGTTCTGCGAGAAGCCGCTGGCCACGACCGCGGAGGACTGTCTGCGGATCGTCGAGGCCGAGCGGGCGCACGGCCGCCGGCTGGTGCAGGTCGGCTTCATGCGCCGCTTCGACGCCGGGTACCGCCAGATGAAGGAGGTCCTGTCGACCGGTTCGCTCGGGGCCCCGCTGATCGTGCACTGCGCCCACCGCAACCCGACCGTCCCGGAGTCGTACCACTCCGCGATGGCCGCGCAGGACACGGCCGTGCACGAGATCGACGTGCTGCGCTGGCTGCTCGACGACGAGATCGTCTCCGCCCAGGTGGTCACCCCGCGCGCCACGAGCAAGCGGTTCGGTCACCTGAAGGACCCGCAGATCATGATCTTCGAGACGAGCGAGGGCGTCCGGATCGACCTGGAGGTCTTCGTCAACTGCCAGTACGGCTACGACATCCAGTGCGAGGTCGTGGGCGAGGACGGCCTGGTCCGGCTGCCCGACCCGGCGGCCGTCGGGATCCGCACCGCGGCCCGGCACGGCACGGGTGTGCTGCAGGACTGGAAGGACCGGTTCGCGGAGGCCTTCGACACGGAGTTCCGCGAGTGGGTCGCCACCGTGGCGGCCGGCACCGAGCCCACCGGGCCGTCCGCCTGGGACGGTTACGCCGCCACCGTCATCTCCGACGCCGCCGTACGGTCCCAGGAGGCCGGCGGTGGAGAGATCGTCACCGTCGACATCAAGCCCCGCCCCGCGTTCTACGGAGGCACCGCGTGAAGATCGCCCTCGACCCGTACATGTTCCGTGCCCTGCCGATCGACGAGATGGTGCGCACGGTCGCCGAACTCGGCTACGAATACATCGAGTTGTCGCCGCGCGAGGACTTCATGCCGTTCTTCCTGCACCCGCGGGCGGACGACGCGCGGGTGACGGAGCTGAAGGAGTCGCTGCGCAGGTACGGTGTGCGGCTGTCCTCGGTGCTGCCGCTGTACAAGTGGTCCTCGCCGGACGAGACCGAGCGGCAGACGGCCGTCCGCTACTGGAAGCGGATGATCGAGATCACCGTGGATCTCGAATGCCCGTTGATGAACTCGGAGTTCAACGGCCGGCCCGAGCGCGCCGCCGAGAGCGAGTCCGCCTTCTGGCGTTCGCTGGAGGAGTTGCTGCCCGTCTTCGAACGGGAGGGCATCGCCCTGAACCTGGAGGCCCACCCGGACGACTTCTGCGAGGAGAACACCCCGGCCGTCGATCTCGTACGCGCGATCAACAAGCCGTGGGTGAACTACCTGTACTGCGCTCCGCACACCTTCCATCTCTCGGGCTCCGACCCGACGGCGGACATCGCGGCGATGATGCGCTACGCCGGTGACAGGCTCCAGCACGTGCATGTCGCGGACTCCTTCGACCACAAGGGCTCCAGCGGTCTGCGGTACATCCTCAACCCGCCGGGCACGCCGGCCCGGATCCATCAGCACCTCGACATCGGTCAGGGCGAGGTCGACTGGGACACCTTCTTCGGCACGCTGCGCGAGCTGGGATTCGACGGTGTCGCCACGGCCTGTGTCTTCGCCTGGGAGGAGCGGGCCCGGGAGTCGTCGGCGTTCATGCTGGACCGCATCCGGAAGGAGCTCGCGGGCTCGTGAGGACGACGAGCTGCCGGGTCGCCCGGGTCATCGCGACATAGCGGTCGACCGCCCCCTCGATGCCGGTGCCGAAGTCCTCCGGGTCGACCAGGACGACCAGGTCGAACTCCAGCCCCTTCGACAGCTCCGGGGTCAGCGACCGGACGCGTGCCGAAGAGGGCCGGAACGCGGGATCGCCGATGACACAGGCGATCCCGTCGGCATGGGCGGCCAGCCAGGTGTCGAGGATCGAGCCCAGCTCGGCGGCGGCTCCGTGGACGACGGGGACGCCGCCGCTGCGGATGGAGGCCGGCACGTTGGCGTCGGGGAGCACGGTGCGGATGACCGGCTCGGCCTCCGTCATGATCTCCTCCGGCGTGCGGTAGTTGATGCTCAGCGAGGCGAGGTCGATCCGGTCGAACCCGACCCGCTCGAGCCGTTCCCGCCACGACTCCGTGAAGCCGTGCCGGGCCTGGGCGCGGTCCCCGACGATGGTGAAGCTCCGGGACGGGCAGCGCAGCAGCAGCATCTGCCATTCCGCGTCGGTCAGTTCCTGGGCCTCGTCCACGACGATGTGCACGAAGGGGCCGGCGAGCACGTCCGGCTCGACGGTGGCCAGTTCGGCCTCGTTGACCAGGCTGACCTGGGCGTCCTCGCCGCGCAGCATGGACACCAGGCCTTCGCCTTCGTCACCGTCGGCGCCCGAGTTGGCCGTGGCCTCGATCAGGGTGTCGACGACCCGCGCCATGTGCTCGCGCTGGCCGGCGAGGACGACCTTGTTCCGGCGCCCCCGCCGGGCCGCCTCCGGGTCGCCGAGCCGCTGCCGGGCGGCGTCCAGGATGGGCAGGTCGGACACGGTCCAGGCCTGGGCGTCCGCGCGCTGCAGTTTCCGGACCTCGTCCCGGCTGAGCCAGGGCGCGCACATCCGCAGGTAGGCGGGCACCGACCACAGGTCCGACACGAGGTCGGTCGATTCGAGCAGCGGCCACGCGCGGTTGAAGACCGTGAGCAGTTCCCTGTTCCGCGACAGTGACTTGCGCAGGAGGCCGGCCGGCGCGTCGCCGTCGTGCTTGTCCTGGAGGATCGTGAGCAGTTCCTCCCAGACCTGGTCGCGGGCCTCGTTGTGCGGGGTGCCGGGTTCCGCCGCCGCGAAGGCCACGGCCCAGTCGCGGGCGCCGAGGTGGATGTCGGACCAGTGGGTCGTGACCGTCATCGGCTCGGTGGGCGGCTCCTCGTAGAACGTGACGGCCTTCTCGATCGCCCTCACCATGTCCGCGGACGACTTCAGGCGGGCCACGTCCGGGTCGGCCTCGGTCCCCGCCGCGGCTCCCTCGTCGACGAGGTCCCGCAGGACGCAGGTCTGCACGCCCTCCTCGCCGAGGCTGGGCAGGACGTCGGAGACGTAGGACAGGTAGGGCCGGTGCGGGCCGACGAAGAGCACGCCGCCCCGGCGGTGCTGCCCGAGACGGGGGTCGGAGTAGAGGAGGTAGGCGGAGCGGTGCAGGGCGACGACGGTCTTGCCGGTGCCCGGGCCGCCGTCGACGACGAGGGCGCCGCGGGAGCCCGCGCGGATGATGGCGTCCTGGTCGGCCTGGATGGTGCCGAGCACGTCCCGCATCCGGGGCGAGCGGTCGGTGCCCAGGCTGGCGATGAAGGCGGACTGGTCGTCGAGCGCGGCGTGCCCGGAGATGCCGTCCGCGGTGAACACCTCGTCCCAGTAGTCGCTGATCCGGCCGCCGGTCCAGCGGTACCTGCGGCGGCTGGCCAGGCCCATCGGGTCGGCGTGGGTGGCTCCGAAGAACGGCTCTGCGGCGGGGGAACGCCAGTCGACCAGGAGCCGGCGGCCCTGGCTGTCCGTGAGACCGAGCCGTCCCACGTACACGGGCTCGGAGTCGTCGGCACCGACCATGTGCCCGAGGCACACGTCCAGTCCGAAGCGGCGCAGTGTGCGCAGGCGGGTGGTCAGCCGGTGGATCTCCGCGTCCCGGTCCATCGCCTGCCGGCCCATGCCGCCGGGTGCCCTGCGCTCGGCCTCCAGCCGGTCGGACAGTTCGGCGATCGACTGCTCGAGGCACTCGGCGACGGCGGCGAAGTGCCGCTCGTCCCCGGCGATCAGCACAGGGTCGGCCTTGTGGGAGAGGCGCTCGGGAAGATCGAACGCGCTCTTGGTCAGGGGGGTCACGTCATGCTCCCGTTTCCGCAGGTCCTGGGCTTAGGCCGGACAGTTTGCGGCACCATGGGGGCCTTGCCGCAAGACCCCCTGTGCGCTATAAGTTGAAAGTGGCAAGGAGAGAACTCCTTGCCTTTCTTGTTGTGCGGCCCTCCCGGTCGCCGGTCCATTCCGTGTGGCACTCTCTTCGTTCAGGCACCGTGGAGAGGCGGCGGTATGCGGACAGGACTGCTGGGCACCGGACCGTGGGCGCAGATGGCCCACGCGCCCGCACTGAGCCGGCACGAGAAGCTGGACTTCGCCGGGGTGTGGGGACGCCGCCCCGAGGCCGCGAAGGAGTTGGCCGAGCGGCACGGCGTGCCAGTGTACGACGACGTCGACGAGCTGTTCGCCGACGTGGACGCGGTCGCCGTGGCGCTGCCTCCCCAGGTGCAGGCGGAGTTGGCCGCGCGTGCGGCGCGGGCCGGGTGCCATCTGCTGCTCGACAAGCCTCTCGCGCCGACGGTGGAGCAGGGGCGGGCCGTGGTCGAGGCCGTGGAGGAGGCGGGGGTCGCCTCGGTCGTGTTCTTCACGACCCGCTTCCAGCCCGGGCCTCAGGCGTGGATCACCGAGCAGGCTGGAGTTCCGGGCTGGTTCACGGGGTGGGCGCAGTGGCTCGGGGCGGTGTTCACCA
Organism: Streptomyces sp. NPDC056948; assembly: GCF_042674225.1. Taxonomy (NCBI): domain Bacteria; kingdom Bacillati; phylum Actinomycetota; class Actinomycetes; order Kitasatosporales; family Streptomycetaceae; genus Streptomyces; species Streptomyces sp. NPDC056948. The sequence goes on along the minus strand of NZ_JBHUQX010000273.1, from coordinate 413 downwards.
GCGAGAGCCCCTTCGCGACGCCGTGGCGGCGGGAGAAGGGCGCCCTGTGGGACGTCGGGCCGCACGCCCTGTCCGTACTGCTGCCGGTGCTCGGCGACGTGCGGCGCGTCACGGCCGCCGCGTACGGTCCCGGGGACACGGTGCATGTCGTCCTCGACCACACCGGTGGCGCGTCGAGCACCCTCACCCTCAGCCTGACGGCACCGCCCGCGGCGGCCGGTGCCGCACTGGAGTTGAGGGGAGAGGCCGGGGTCGCGGTCCTGCCGGAGAGCTCCGACGGAGCGGTCCCCGCCCTGATGCGGGCCGCGGACGCCCTGCTCACCGCGGCCCGCACCGGCCGCCCGCACGCGTGCGACGCGGCGTTCGGCCTCCGTGTCACGGAGATCCTCACGGCGGCCGAGGACCTGCTGAAC
>NZ_JBHUQX010000272.1:0-12897 GCF_042674225.1 Streptomyces sp. NPDC056948 | reverse complement strand
CGCATGCCGACGTTTCGGACGTTGCTGGCCCTGCCGGTGGCCGTCGCCCTCCTCGGTCTGCCCCCGGCCGACTCCTCGGCCCTTTCGGCCCCGCCCACGGACGCGGTGCTGCCGCTGCTCGTGACCCGGGGCGAAGCTCCCGCCGCGGCCCTGCTGGCCCGGGAGGGCAGCACCACCCGCTATGCCCACGCCGGTCCCGGAATCGCCCGGTCGGACCATTTCCGCGCCGGCAGCATCACGAAGACGTTCATCGCCACGGTCGTGCTGCAACTGGCCGACGAGCACCGCCTGTCGCTGTCCGACCCCGTGGAGCGGCACCTGCCCGGTCTGGTGCGGGGAGCGGGCAACGACGGCCGCGCGCTGACCCTGCGCTCCCTGCTCACCCACACCAGCGGCCTGTACGACTTCACCGCGGCCACCGGCGGAACGGCACCCGTCACGCCCCGTCAGGCCGTACGCATCGCACTCACCCACCCTCCGGCCGCACGCGGCCGCTTCTCCTACTCGAACACCAACTACGTCCTGCTCGGCCTGGTCATCCAGCAGGCCACCGGCCACTCGTACGCCACCGAGGCCGAGCGCCGCATCATCACTCCCCTGCGTCTGACGGGCACCTCCTTCCCCGGCTCCCGCTCCTCGCTGCCCTCTCCGCACGGCCGCGGCTACGCCGCCGACGGGACCGACGTCACCGATCTCGACCCGCGGGTGGCCGGCGCCGCGGGCGAGCTGGTGACCACGCTCGCCGACCTGGACCGCTTCTACGCGGCCCTGCTCGACGGCCGGCTGCTGCCCCCGCGCCGGCTGCGCGAGATGCTCGACACCCGTGCCGCACACGGCGCGTACGGCATGGGTCTGTTCCCCGAGAAACTTCCGTGCGGCACCACGGTGTGGGGGCACGACGGGCACATATCCGGCAGCTACGTGCGCACCGCGGCCACCGTCGACGGCCGGCGTGTCCTCACCTTCCGTGTGAACACGGAGGCGATCGCCGATCCCGACCTCGAACCCGCGGTGCTCGCGGCCGAGTTCTGCCCCCGCACCTCGTAGAACGACCGGGCCCCGAACGGAGATCCCCGTTCGCGACACTCGTTCGAGTGAGGCGCCTACCGGGGCACGATGTCCGGCGCCCCCAGCCGCGCCGCGTCCGCCGTGAGGTCATCGGGCTGCCGCTGCGACTCCCGCTCGGCCTCCACCCGCTTCTGGTAGTGCTCGATCTCGCGCTCGATCTGGTCCTTGTCCCAGCCGAGCACGGGCGCCATCAGCCCGGCGGCGTCACGTGCGCTGCGGCTGCCCCGGTCGAAGGTCTCGATCGAGATGCGCGTCCGCCGGGTCAGCACGTCGTCCAGATGCCGCGCCCCCTCGTGCGAGGCCGCGTACACGATCTCGGCGCGCAGATAGTCGTCGGCCGCCGACAGGGGCTCACCCAGCGACGGGTCCTCGGCGATGAGCTCGAGGAGTTCCTCGGTCATCGCCCCGTACCGGTTCAGCAGGTGCTCCACCCGCACCACATGGAGTCCGGTCCGGGCGGCGATCCGCGCCCGCGCGTTCCACAGCGCCCGGTAACCCTCGGCGCCCAGCAGCGGCACGTCCTCGGTGACGCACTCGGCGACGCGCATGTCGAGCCCGTGCACCGCCGCGTCCACCGCGTCCTTGGCCATGACCCGGTACGTCGTGTACTTGCCGCCCGCCACGACGACGAGCCCGGGCACCGGGTGCGCCACGGTGTGCTCGCGCGAGAGCTTGCTGGTGGCGTCCGACTCGCCGGCGAGCAGGGGCCGCAGGCCCGCGTACACGCCCTGGACGTCGTCCCTGGTGAGGGGCACCGCGAGCACCGAGTTCACATGTTCCAGCAGATAGTCGATGTCCGCGCTGGACGCGGCCGGGTGGGCCTTGTCGAGGTCCCAGTCGGTGTCCGTGGTCCCGACGATCCAGTGCCGGCCCCAGGGGATGACGAACAGCACGGACTTCTCCGTGCGCAGGATCAGCCCGGTCGTGGAGTGGATCCGGTCGCGCGGCACGACCAGGTGGATGCCCTTGGACGCCCGGACGTGGAACTGGCCGCGCTCCCCGACCATCGCCTGGGTGTCGTCCGTCCACACGCCGGTCGCGTTGACGACCTGCTTGGCGCGGATCTCGTACTCCCCGCCCCCCTCGACGTCCTGCACCCTCGCGCCGACGACCCGCTCGCCCTCGCGCAGGAAGCCCGTCACCCGCGCACGGTTGGCGGCCTTGGCGCCGTACGCCACCGCCGTGCGCACCAGGTTGGTCACATAGCGGGCGTCGTCCATCTGGGCGTCGTAGTACTGGAGCGCCCCGACCAGGGCGTCCTTCTTCAAGCAGGGCGCCACGCGCAGGGCGTGAGTGCGGGTCAGATGGCGGTGCACGGGCAGGCCCCGGCCATGGCCGCGTGCCATGGACATGGCGTCGTACATCGCGACGCCCGACCCGGCGTACAGGCGCTCCCAGCCCTTGTGCTGCAGCGGGTACAGGAACGGCACGGGCTTCACCAGGTGCGGGGCGAGCCGCTCCAGCAGCAGGCCGCGCTCCTTCAGCGCCTCCCGGACGAGCGTGAAGTCGAGCATCTCCAGATAGCGCAGGCCGCCGTGGATCAGTTTGCTGGACCGGCTGGAGGTGCCCGAGGCCCAGTCGCGGGCCTCGACCAGGCCTGTGGCGAGGCCCCGGGTCACGGCGTCGAGGGCGGTGCCCGCACCGACCACGCCCGCCCCCACGACCAGCACGTCCAGCTCTCGCTCGGCCATGGATGCAAGTGACTCGGCTCGCTGCGCCGGCCCGAGTGTCGCTGTCCTCACGCTGCCTCCCGCTCATCGGTCGCGCCGGCCGCACCCGTCGGGTGAGGCCCCGTCCGTATCCCCCATGCCCAAATTCTGACCGGGTTGCCCGACTTCAGCCACCACGGGCCCTCAGCCTGTGGACAACCCGCACGGAACACTCACCGAAACTCGGCCAGGCAATCCCACATATCGGTCATATTTACTCCTAGTCTGACATTGCACTCGCCCGTCCTGTCCACAGGGCTTGCGCACCTGTCCCACTTCGGCTACGGGAAGGACGGCCACGCCGTGCCCGCAGATCTCGCCGTCATCGGACTCGGCCCTTACGGCCTGCCCCTGGCTCAGGCCGCCGTCGCCGCCGGCGTCCCCACCATCGGCTACCGGACCGGACCCGAGGCCGGTTCCCTCAGCCCCGCCGAACTGCGCCGGATGCTCTCGGGGGGCTTCCGGCCGACCACGAACCCCGCCGAGCTCGGCAGGGTGCGCACCGCGGTCATCTGCGCACCGACCCCGCCGGGTGCGGACGGCCGGCTCGATCTGAGCCAGGTGGAGACGGCCGCCCGCACCCTGGCCGCCCATCTGCGCCCGCACACCACGGTGATCCTGGAGTCACCTGTGTACCCCGGGGCGACAGAGGAATTCCTGCGCCCGCTCCTCGAAGAGGGGTCGGGCCTGCGGGCGGGCCGCGACTTCCACCTCGCCCACTCCCCCAGCCGCGTCGACCCCGGCAACCGAGACTTCACGCCCGCCGGCACCCCGAAGGTCATCGGCGGCCTCACCCCGGCCTGCACCGAGTCGGCCGCCGCCTTCTACGGGCGGCTCACGGACAAGGTGGTACGCGCGCGTGGACTGCGCGAAGCGGAGACCGTGCAGCTGCTGGAGACCAACTACCGGCACGTCAACATCGCCCTCGTCAACGAGATGGCCGCGCTCTGCCACGACCTGGGCGTCGACCTGTGGGACGTGATCCGCTGCGCGGAGACCAAGCCGTACGGCTTCCAGGCCTTCCGCCCCGGCCCGGGCGTCGGCGGCCACACCCTCCCCCAGGACCTGACCGCCCACGGCGGCCGCAGCCTGCGCATGGTGGAACTGGCCCAGCAGGTCAACAGCCGGATGCCCCGCTACGTCGTCCAGCGCGGCGCCCAGCTCCTCAACGAGCACGGCAAGTCGGCGCGCGGCGCACACGTGCTGCTCCTGGGCGTCACCTACAAGCCCGACCTCGCCGACCTGCAGGGCACCCCCGCCGAGGAGATCGCCCTGCGTCTGATGGAACTGGGCGCGTCGGTCAGCTACCACGACCCGTACGTCCCCGACTGGAGCGTGCTCGACCGCCCCGTCCCCCGGGCGGACTCCCTCTACGAAGCGGCCGCCGACGCGGATCTGACCATCCTGCTCCAGCAGCACCGCACGTACGACCTCCAGGGCCTGTCGGTGAAGGCGCAGCTGCTCCTGGACACACGAGGGGCGGCACCCGCGGGTGCCGCCCACCGTCTGTGACGTCGTACCCGGGGCCTACCGCCGGTGCTGCGAGTCCGCCACCGTCACCTCGACGCGCTGGAACTCCTTCAGCTCGCTGTAGCCGGTGGTGGCCATGGCGCGGCGCAGGGCGCCGAAGAGGTTCATGGAGCCGTCGGGCGTGTGGGACGGGCCGGTGAGGATCTCCTCGATGGTCCCGACCGTGCCGAGGTCGACCTTCTTGCCCCGCGGCAGCTCCTCGTTCACGGCCTCCATGCCCCAGTGGTGCCCCTTGCCCGGACCGTCGGTCGCGCGCGCCAGCGGGGAGCCCATCATGACCGCGTCGGCACCGCAGGCGATCGCCTTGGGCAGATCGCCGGACCAGCCGACACCGCCGTCCGCGATCACGTGCACGTACCGGCCGCCGGACTCGTCCATGTAGTCACGGCGGGCGGCGGCCACGTCGGCGACCGCCGTCGCCATGGGGACCTGGATACCGAGCACATTGCGCGTGGTGTGCGCGGCGCCGCCGCCGAAGCCGACCAGCACACCGGCCGCGCCGGTGCGCATCAGGTGCAGGGCCGCGGTGTACGTGGCGCAGCCGCCGACGATCACCGGGACGTCCAGCTCGTAGATGAACTGCTTCAGGTTCAGCGGCTCGGACGCCCCGGAGACGTGCTCCGCCGAGACCGTCGTACCGCGGATGACGAAGATGTCCACGCCCGCGTCGACGACGGCCTTGGAGAACTGGGCCGTGCGCTGCGGGGAGAGCGCGGCGGCCGTGACCACGCCCGAGTCGCGCACCTCCTTGATGCGCGCGCCGATCAGCTCCTCCTTGATCGGCGCGGCGTAGATCTCCTGGAGGCGCCGGGTCGCCGCCTCGGCGGGCAGCTCGGCGATCTCGTCGAGCAGCGGCTGCGGGTCCTCGTGGCGCGTCCACAGGCCCTCGAGGTTCAGCACGCCGAGGCCGCCGAGCTCGCCGATGCGGATGGCGGTGGCCGGGGAGACGACCGAGTCCATGGGGGCGGCCAGGAACGGCAGCTCGAAGCGGTAGGCGTCGATCTGCCAGGCGATCGAGACCTCCTTCGGGTCCCGCGTACGGCGGCTGGGGACGACGGCGATGTCGTCGAAGGCGTACGCCCGGCGGCCGCGCTTGCCGCGCCCGATCTCGATCTCAGTCACGTCTGTGGCCTTTCCCTGATGCGTTGCAGCGTCTTCCATTATCGCCGCCGGGCATGACGAGGGCGGCCCCGGATGCTCCCAGGGCCGCCCCTTCAGGCCTGATGCCTACTGACGGCTGTAGTTCGGCGCCTCGACCGTCATCTGGATGTCGTGCGGGTGGCTCTCCTTCAGGCCCGCCGAGGTGATGCGGACGAAGCGGCCCTTGGACTCCATCTCCTCGATGGTGGCCGCGCCCACGTAGCCCATGGTCTGGCGCAGACCGCCGACGAGCTGGTGCAGCACGTTGGCCAGGGGGCCGCGGTAGGGCACCTGGCCCTCGACGCCCTCGGGCACGAGCTTGTCGTCGGAGGCGACCTCGGCCTGGAAGTAGCGGTCCTTCGAGAACGACCTCCCCTGGCCGCGGGACTGCATGGCGCCGAGCGAGCCCATGCCGCGGTAGGACTTGAACTGCTTGCCGTTGATGAAGAGCAGCTCGCCGGGCGACTCCTCGCAGCCCGCGAGCAGGCTGCCCAGCATGACGGTGTCGGCACCGGCGGCGAGCGCCTTGCCGATGTCGCCGGAGTACTGCAGACCGCCGTCGCCGATCAGCGGGATGCCCGCGGGGCGGGCGGCGAGGGAGGCCTCGTAGATGGCGGTGACCTGCGGGACGCCGATGCCGGCGACCACACGCGTGGTGCAGATCGAGCCGGGGCCCACACCCACCTTGATGCCGTCGACACCGGCGTCGATCAGGGCCTGCGCACCGTCGCGCGTGGCGACGTTGCCGCCGATCACGTCGACGGACACGCTCGACTTGATCTTCGACATCCAGCTGAGGGCGTTGCTGTTGTGGCCGTGCGAGGTGTCGACGACCAGGAAGTCCGCCCCGGCCTCGGCGAGCGCCTGGGCGCGCTCCAGGGCCTCGGGGCTGGCGCCCACCGCGGCACCGACCAGCAGCCGGCCCTCGGCGTCCTTGGCGGCGTTCGGGTACTTCTCGGCCTTGACGAAGTCCTTGACCGTGATCAGGCCCTTGAGAATGCCCCTGTCGTCGACGAGCGGCAGCTTCTCGATCTTGTGGCGGCGCAGCAGCTCCATGGCGTCGACGCCGGAGATGCCGACCTTGCCGGTGACCAGCGGCATCGGCGTCATGACGTCACGCACCTGACGGCTGCGGTCGGTCTCGAAGGCCATGTCGCGGTTGGTGACGATGCCGAGCAGCTTGCCGGCCGGGTCGGTGACGGGGACGCCGCTGATGCGGAACTTGGCGCACAGGGCGTCCGCCTCGGCGAGCGTCGCGTCCGGGTGCACCGTGATGGGGTCGGTGACCATGCCGGACTCGGACCGCTTGACCAGGTCGACCTGGTTGACCTGGTCCTCGACCGACAGGTTGCGGTGCAGCACGCCGACGCCGCCGAGGCGGGCCATCGCGATCGCCAGACGGGACTCGGTCACCTTGTCCATCGCCGCCGAGAGCAGCGGGATGTTGACCCGGACGTTGCGGGAGATGCGGGACGAGGTGTCGACCGCGCCCGGCAGCACCTCGGATGCGCCCGGCAGCAGCAGCACGTCGTCGTAGGTCAGCCCGAGTGTCGCGAATTTTCCGGGCACTCCGTCGACGTTTGCAGTCATGACACCTTCCCCAAATGGCCTTGATCGGTGCGGATGTCCATGCTAACGGGAAGCGCGGCTGTCTCATTCCACGGTTCCGGCTCGCTCAGAGCTTCGTATGTTCGTACGGGGGCCGCGCACCGCCTGTTCAACCAAGGGCTGCCGAAGGGGCTACTGCTCGGCGAGCGCCCGCAGCCGGCTCAGCGCCCGGTGCTGCGCCACCCGGACGGCGCCGGGTGACATTCCCAACATCTGGCCCGTCTCCTCGGCCGTGAGCCCCACCGCGATGCGCAGCAGCAACAGCTCCCGCTGGTTCTCCGGCAGGTTGGCCAGGAGCTTCTTGGCCCATTCCGCGTCGCTGCTCAGCAGCGCGCGCTCTTCCGGTCCCAGGGAGTCGTCGGGCCGCTCGGGCATCTCGTCGGACGGGATGGCCGTCGAGCCGGGGTGACGCATCGCCGCGCGCTGCAGGTCGGCGACCTTGTGGGCGGCGATGGCGAAGACGAACGCCTCGAAGGGACGCCCGGTGTCCCGGTAGCGGGGCAGCGCGAGGAGCACCGCCACGCACACCTCCTGGGCGAGGTCCTCCACGAAGTGCCGGGCGTCGCCCGGGAGACGGGACAGACGGGTGCGGCAGTAGCGCAGTGCCAGGGGGTGGACATGGGCGAGCAGATCGTGCGTGGCCTGCTCGTCCCCGTCGACGGCGCGGTGGACGAGCGCGCCGATCGCCCCATGGGCATTGACCGCCTCGTCGTCGCGCATCGGTCCATGGTGCCTTGCGGCCACCGGGTCCGCGGCACCGCGCCCGTTGTTGTGCACCGAAGCGTTATGAGCAGGTGCGCCGGCACTCATTCCCTGCGCCCTCCCCTTCCGCTCGACCGACTCGTCCCCGAGGAACTCCACACCCTCAAGGATGCGGCATCCGCGGCGAAACAAGCAGCGGGCACCCAGCGGACCCCCGGTCCACCCCCGCCCACCTGGCTTTCCGTACCTCCGCCACGACCGCTCCGACCTGCGCGGTCGCGTTCGCGGTCGTCTCTCGGGCCTGCCGTTCGGATCGTCCTGAGGACGTGGGCAGCCGCCGGTTTTCGCACGCGTGCGTACGGCTCGCGCGGGGGCATCCGCATGCCCCCGCATTCCGACCCGCGCCGGGAAACCTGCCGGATCCGAACGACCGGCCCTAGCGCACCAGGCCCCACCGGAAGCCGAGCGCCACGGCGTGGGCCCGGTCCGAGGCGCCGAGCTTCTTGAACAGGCGCCGGGCGTGCGTCTTGACGGTGTCCTCGGAGAGGAACAGCTCGCGGCCGATCTCCGCGTTCGAGCGGCCGTGGCTCATGCCCTCGAGGACCTGGATCTCACGCGCCGTGAGCGTGGGCGCGGCGCCCATCTCGGCCGAGCGCAGCCGGCGCGGGGCGAGCCGCCAGGTCGGGTCGGCCAGGGCCTGCGTCACCGTCGCGCGCAGCTCGGCGCGGGAGGCGTCCTTGTGCAGATAGCCGCGGGCACCGGCGGCGACGGCGAGCGCCACACCGTCCAGGTCCTCGGCGACGGTGAGCATGATGATGCGCGCACCGGGGTCCGCGGACAGCAGCCGCCGGACCGTCTCGACGCCGCCCAGACCGGGCATGCGTACGTCCATCAGAATCAGGTCCGAGCGGTCGGCCCCCCAGCGGCGGAGGACTTCCTCGCCGTTGGCCGCCGTCGTCACGCGCTCTACGCCGGGCACGGTCGCGACCGCGCGACGGAGCGCCTCTCGGGCAAGCGGGGAGTCGTCGCAGACGAGGACGGAAGTCATGACCGCCCTCCGCAGCTGATGCGCGTCACCTTGAGCCTCCAGGCTGGTACGAAATCGTCACCTGTGCGGTCGACCGCCTCGGACGCCTGTCCGAGCGCTTGTTCCTTCAACCGCCTCGCACTCTCAACGACGGTCACTCGAAAGAGTTACGGGGTCGGCTGTCATCTTCGGCACTCTACGTGAGGGGGCGGACACGGTGCAGACATGCGCAGCAGACCCACGAACTTTCATCACAACCTATGCCCCATTCAGACCCATTTCTTCCGCTTTGCCAGTGTCTGGAGCTAGATTCGCAATGAGTCATATTTTCATCTCCTTAGATCGTAGTTGTACGGTCGTAGACACCGGATCCGCCCAGAACGGCTACAAGGGGTCACGTAATGGCAGATTTCTCCCGCCTTCCCGGACCGAACGCGGACCTGTGGGACTGGCAGCTCCTGGCTGCCTGTCGCGGGGTGGACAGCTCGCTCTTCTTCCATCCGGAGGGCGAGCGCGGTGCGGCTCGGAGTGCTCGCGAGAACTCGGCCAAAGAGGTCTGCATGAGGTGCCCGGTACGCGCCGAGTGCGCTGCTCACGCGCTGGCGGTGCGTGAGCCGTACGGCGTGTGGGGCGGGCTGACCGAGGACGAGCGCGAAGAGCTCATGGGGCGGGCGCGCAACCGGCTGGTGTCGGCGTCGGCACCGGGCGGGCACACCGCCTCGCACCATTGAAATAACGTTTCTGCATAAGGCACGCGCACGCGTGCTCCTGAGTTTTTGCTAGCGGACGGCCGCCCGCGCCAGTTGGTCGAGCGTCGCCGACACCGCCGGGACCAGTGCGAGATCGGGCAGGGTGAGCGCGACGATCTCCCGCCGCACCGCCGGTTCCAGCGTCACGGTGCGTGCTCCCCGGGGCCGTACCGACTCGACGGCGAGCTGGGGCAGCACGGCCACGCCCAGTCCGGCGCCCACCAGGCCGACGACCGCCGGGTAGTCGTCGGTGGCGAAGTCGATGCGAGGCGTGAAACCCGCCGCCGCGCACACCTCGACCAACTGGCCGCGACAGCGCGGACAGCCCGCGATCCACGGCTCCTGCGCGAGCTCGCCGATGGCGACGGACCCCGCGCCAGCGAGCCGGTGCCGCTCCGGCACGAGGGCGACGAGCCGGTCCGACAGCAGCGGCCGTACGACGAGGTCGTCCCACTCCTCCGCTCCCGCCGCACCCTCGTAGCGGAAGGCGAGCGCCACGTCGCAGTCGCCCTCACGCAGCAGGCCGACCGATGCGGGCGGTTCGGCCTCCTCCAGGGAGACGCGGGTACCCGGGTGTGCCGCGCGCAGCGCGGCGAGGGCCGTCGGTACGAGGGTGGAGCTGCCGCTGGGGAAGGAGACGAGCCGGACCCGTCCCGCGCGCAGCCCGGCGATGGCCGCGACCTCCTCCTCCGCGGCCGTGAGCCCGGCGAGGATCCCTGCGGCGTGCCGCACCAGTGCCTCACCGGCCTGGGTCAGACGCATCTCGCGCCCGGTGCGGATGAGCAGGGGCGTGCCGACCGAGGTTTCCAGGGCCTTCATCTGCTGGCTGACGGCGGGCTGTGTGCAGCCCAGTTCACGCCCCGCGGCGGAGAAGGAACCGGTGGCGGCGACGGCGCGCAGTACGCGGAGATGACGAGCTTCGATCACCCTTCGAGAATAAGCGGCCCTTTGATGTCAATGCGAATAATGCGTCGACGCTTTGAGTCACGGTCCCTTACCGTGCGGGTATGAAGCTTCTGTCTGTGAATCTGGGCCGTGCCAAGGCTGTGCCGTACACGGACAACCCGGAAGGCGTGACCGGGATCGACAAGCAGCCGGTGGACGGGGCCGTGCGGGTGTCGGCGCCCGGGCCCAAGGGCATCGGCGCGAGCGGGCTGGCCGGGGACGCGGTGTGCAAGCTGGAGCACCACGGCGGCGACGACCAGGCCGTCTACGCGATGGCGCGCGAGGACCTGGACGAGTGGGAGCGCGAGCTGGGCCGGACGCTGGCCGACGGGGCGTTCGGCGAGAACCTCACGACCCAGGGGCTCGACGTGTCCGGCGCGCGGATCGGCGAGCGCTGGCGCATCGGGCACGAGGTGGTGCTGGAGATCACCTCCGGGCGGATCCCGTGCCGCACGTTCCAGGGCCATCTGGAGGAGAAGGGCTGGGTGAAGCGGTTCACCCGGCGGGGCGCGCCGGGGGCGTATCTGCGGGTGATCGAGCCCGGCGCGATCCGCGCGGGCGACGCCGTCGAGATCCTGCACCGTCCCGACCATGACGTGACGGTGGCCCTGCAGTTCCGCGCGGTGACCACCGAGCGGACGCTGCTGCCGAGGCTGCTGGCGGCGGGCGAGGCCCTGCACCCGGAGGTGCTGCGCCAGGCGCGGGAGTACACGGAGAAGAACGAGGCCTGACAGGGCCTCACCGCGACTGTCTCCACCGACCCTTCACCTGCGAAGGCCCTGTTCGGAAGCGGACGCACCCAGTCCGGGTCACTAACCTTCTGCCATGACAACGGCTCTGATTACGGGATCGACGGCAGGCATCGGGGCCGCGTTCGCGCGGCGACTCGCGGCCGACGGGCACAACCTGGTGCTGGTGGCCCGCGACACCAAGCGGCTCAGGGAACAGGCGACCGAGCTCCACGACGGGCACGGCATCGAGGCGGAGGTGCTGACGGCCGACCTGGCGGAGGACAAGGGCATCGAGGCGGTGGCCGGCCGGCTGAGCGACCGCAAGAACCCCGTCGACCTGCTGGTCAACAACGCCGGCTTCGGCAACAAGGGCCGCTATCTCGATGTCTCCATGACCGATGAGCTGCGGATGCTCAAGGTGCACTGCGAGGCGGTGCTGCGGCTGACGTCGGCGGCGACCGAGGGCATGCGGGAGCGCGGCCGGGGCGGTGTCGTCAATGTCGCGTCGGTCGCCGCGTTCGTCCCGCGGGGCACCTACGGCGCGTCCAAGGCCTGGGTCGTGCAGTTCACGCAGGGCGCGGCGCGCGACCTGGCCGGCAGCGGCGTACGGCTGATGGCCCTCTGCCCCGGTTTCGTGCGCACGGAGTTCCACGACCGGGCCGGCATGGGCACGGACAACATCCCGAGCTGGATGTGGCTCGACGCGGACAAGCTGGTGGCGGCGGCGCTGCACGACCTGGCCCGGAACAAGACGCTGTCGATCCCGGACCCGCGCTACAAGGCGCTGATGGGGGCGGCGAAGCTGGTGCCCAGGGGGATGCTCGGGGCGGTTTCGTCCAGGACGGGGCGGAAGTACGGGCCGCAGTAGCGGGCCCGGCCGCAACCGCCGGGAGGCATCCGGGCGGCCCGCTTGGGAGAATGGAGCTGTCCAGCCGGACCCAGGGGGGCCGGAGGCGAGGCCATGACCTTCGTACAGCTCATCGAATGCAGAACCAGTCGGCTCGACGAGATGAACCGGCTGATGGACAGGTGGGTCGAGCAGACCAAAGGGAAGCGGACCGCGTCGCACAGTGTGGTGGCGAAGGACCGGGCCGACGCGTCGCACGTGGTCGAGATCGTGGAGTTCCCGTCGTACGAGGAGGCGATGCGGAACTCCGGGCTTCCGGAGACCGACCGGATCTTCCAGGACATGGTGGCGCTCTGCGACGAGGCACCGACGTTCACTGATCTGGACGTGGTGCGGGACGAGCAGTTGTACGCGGCCACGGCGCGCAGGTTCTTCGAGCAGGCGCCCGGACAGGGTGCGGCGCCCCCGTTCAACGACGTGTTCATCGAGGACTACCACGACCACGATCCCGCCAATCCGCAGGACGTCATCGGGCTTGACGCGCTGCGGCGCGAGGTGGAGGTGTGGCGGGGCGGGTTCGACTTCTCGTTCACGATCGAGGACCAGATCGCCCAGGGCGACCGGGTCTGCACCCGGTGGGCCTGGCAGGGGCACCACAAGGGCGACTTCCTCGGGATTCCGCCGACCGGGAAGGACGTCACCATGACCGGGACGACCGTCTACCGGTGCACGCCGGACGGGAAGCTCGCCGAGGGCTGGTGGGAGTACGACCGGCTCGGGCTGATGCAGCAGCTCGGGGCGCTCGATCCGCTGGAGCTGTGACCCCCACCGTACGAACGGG
>NZ_JBHUQX010000271.1:0-13183 GCF_042674225.1 Streptomyces sp. NPDC056948 | reverse complement strand
GAACCAACCGTCCGGGGCCGTGGCGCATGACCGGGTGACTACGCGTCCAGCGACGTCATCACGTGCTTGATCCGCGTGTAGTCGTCGAAGCCGTACGACGAGAGGTCCTTGCCGTAGCCGGACTTCTTGAAGCCGCCGTGCGGCATCTCGGCGACCAGCGGGATGTGGGTGTTGATCCACACACAGCCGAAGTCGAGCTTCTTGGACATGCGCATCGCGCGGCCGTGGTCCTTGGTCCACACGGAGGAGGCGAGCGCGTACTCGACGCCGTTGGCCCACGTCACGGCCTGGTCCTCGTCGGAGAAGGACTGGACGGTGATGACCGGGCCGAAGACCTCGTTCTGGATGATCTCGTCGTCCTGCTTCAGGCCCGAGACGACGGTCGGCGCGTAGAAGTAGCCCTTGTCGCCGACGCGCTTGCCGCCGGCCTCCACGCGCGCGTGCGCGGGCAGCCGCTCGATGAAGCCCTCGACCTGCTTGAGCTGGTTGGGGTTGTTGAGCGGGCCGAACAGCACGTCCTCGTCGTCAGGCTGCCCCGTCTTCGTCTCGGCGGCGGCCTTCGCCAGCGCGGAGACGAACTCGTCGTGGATGGATTGGTGGACGAGCACGCGCGTGGCGGCCGTACAGTCCTGGCCCGCGTTGAAGTAGCCCGCGACCGAGATGTCCTCGACGGCCTTGGCGATGTCGGTGTCCTCGAAGACCACGACGGGCGCCTTGCCGCCCAGCTCCAGGTGGACGCGCTTGACGTCCTTGGAGGCGGACTCGGCGACCTGGACGCCGGCGCGCACCGAGCCGGTGATGGAGGCCATCGCCGGGGTGTCGTGCTCGACCATGAGGCGGCCGGTGTCGCGGTCGCCGCAGATGACGTTGAAGACGCCCTTGGGGACGATGGAGCCGATGATCTCGGCCATGAGGGCCGTCGAGGCCGGGGTGGTGTCCGACGGCTTCAGGACGACGGTGTTGCCCGCCGCGAGCGCCGGGGCGAACTTCCACACGGCCATCATCATCGGGTAGTTCCACGGCGCGACCTGCGCGCAGACACCGACCGGCTCACGGCGGACGATGGAGGTCAGGCCCTCCATGTACTCGCCGGCCGAGCGGCCCTCCAGCATCCGCGCCGCGCCCGCGAAGAAGCGGATCTGGTCGACCATCGGCGGGATCTCCTCGGAGCGGGTCAGCCCGATGGGCTTGCCCGTGTTCTCCACCTCGGCCGCGATCAGCTCCTCGGCGCGCTCCTCGAAGGCGTCCGCGATCTTCAGCAGTGCCTTCTGACGCTCGGCGGGCGTGGTGTCGCGCCAGCCGGGAAAGGCCTCGGCGGCCGCCGCCATCGCGGCGTCCACGTCCGCCTGCCCGGACAGCGGAGCGGTCGCGTACGCCTCACCCGTCGCGGGATTGACCACCTCGGTGGTCCGTCCGTCGGCGGCGTCCCGGAACTCACCGGCGATGTAATTGCGTAGCTTGCGCAGCCGTCGAAGCTCGGTGCTCACTGCCGACCCTCCAGTTCGGATGTCCAGTACTTGAGACACCCACCCTAGTCGCCCGGTCCACGTTTTCAACACCCCCACTCCCTTCATTCGTGCGGAATCCGCAGGCTTCGGCAATCAAAACAACGGATTTCATCGATCACGCCTTGCGGAAGTGACGAGACCTCGTGCACAGTGAGCTCGTGGCCAGTCGAAGCGCAGACCAGAAGGGGTCGCGGGAACTCCGCGAGTCCTCCCGCGAGTCCAGGAACGGCAGCTCGCCTCAGTTGGACGCCGTCTCCCTCGCCATCATCGAGCAGCTCCAGGAGGACGGCCGCCGGCCGTACGCCGCCATCGGCAAGGCCGTCGGCCTCTCCGAGGCGGCCGTGCGCCAGCGCGTCCAGAAGCTGCTCGACCAGGGCGTGATGCAGATCGTCGCCGTCACGGACCCGCTCACCGTGGGCTTCCGCAGACAGGCGATGGTCGGCGTCAACGTCGAGGGCGACGTGGAGTCGGTCGCGGACGCGCTGTCGGCGATGTCCGAGTGCGAGTACGTGGTGATGACCGCGGGCTCCTTCGACCTGATGGTGGAGATCGTCTGCGAGGACGACGACCACCTCCTCGAGGTCATCAACAAACGCATACGGGCCGTGCCCGGAGTGCGCTCGACGGAGAGCTTCGTCTATCTCAAGCTCAAGAAGCAGACCTACATGTGGGGAACCCGATAACCGTGAGGACCCGATAGCCGTGAGCAAGGACCTCTCCCAGTCCGCGTACGACCACCTGTGGATGCACTTCACGCGCATGTCGTCGTACGAGAAGGCCCCCGTACCCACGATCGTCCGTGGCGAGGGCACCTACATCTACGACGACCAGGGCAAGCGCTACCTGGACGGTCTCGCCGGCCTGTTCGTGGTGCAGGCGGGGCACGGCCGTGTCGAGCTCGCCGAGACCGCCTTCAAGCAGGCGCAGGAGCTGGCGTTCTTCCCGGTGTGGTCCTACGCCCACCCCAAGGCCGTCGAGCTGGCCGAGCGCCTCGCGGGCCACGCTCCGGGCGACCTGAACAAGGTCTTCTTCACGACCGGCGGCGGCGAGGCCGTCGAGACCGCCTGGAAGCTCGCCAAGCAGTACTTCAAGCTGGTCGGCAAGCCCACCAAGCACAAGGTCATCTCCCGCGCGGTGGCCTACCACGGCACCCCGCAGGGCGCCCTGTCCATCACCGGCCTGCCGGCCCTCAAGGCCCCGTTCGAGCCGCTGGTCCCGGGCGCGCACAAGGTCCCGAACACCAACATCTACCGCGCCCCGCTCTTCGGCGACGACCCGGAGGCCTTCGGCCGCTGGGCCGCCGACCAGATCGAGCAGCAGATCCTCTTCGAGGGCCCGGACACGGTCGCCGCGGTCTTCCTGGAGCCGGTACAGAACGCGGGCGGCTGCTTCCCGCCCCCGCCCGGCTACTTCCAGCGCGTCCGCGAGATCTGCGACCGGCACGACGTACTGCTCGTGTCCGACGAGGTCATCTGCGCCTTCGGCCGGCTGGGCACGATCTTCGCCTGCGACAAGTTCGACTACGTCCCGGACATGATCACCTGCGCCAAGGGCATGACCTCGGGTTACTCCCCGATCGGCGCGTGCATCATCTCCGACCGCCTGGCCGAGCCGTTCTACAAGGGCGACAACACCTTCCTGCACGGCTACACGTTCGGCGGCCACCCGGTCTCCGCGGCCGTGGGCCTCGCCAACCTCGACCTGTTCGAGCGCGAGAACCTCCCGCAGCACGTCCTCGACAACGAGGGCGCGTTCCGCTCCACCCTGGAGAAGCTCCACGACCTGCCGATCGTCGGAGACGTCCGCGGCAACGGCTTCTTCTACGGCATCGAGCTGGTCAAGGACAAGAACACCAAGG
Source organism: Streptomyces sp. NPDC056948 (assembly GCF_042674225.1). Classification (NCBI taxonomy): domain Bacteria; kingdom Bacillati; phylum Actinomycetota; class Actinomycetes; order Kitasatosporales; family Streptomycetaceae; genus Streptomyces; species Streptomyces sp. NPDC056948. The sequence goes on along the minus strand of NZ_JBHUQX010000271.1, from coordinate 9,817 downwards.
AGTCCTTCAACGACGAGGAGACGGAGCGCGTCCTGTACGGCTTCCTCTCCAAGGCGCTGTACGACAACGGCCTGTACTGCCGTGCCGACGACCGCGGCGACCCGGTCGTCCAGCTCGCCCCGCCGCTGATCTCCGACCAGTCGACGTTCGACGAGATCGAGCAGATCCTGCGGGCCACCCTCTCGGAGGCCTGGACGAAGCTCTGAGCGTCGTCGCTCCGATCGTCTGACCGGACGATCAACACCAGCCCCGGTGCCGCCCGTTCGAGTGAGAAACGGCGGCCCGGGGCCGCGTGCTGTCCGGCGTCCCGCCGCCAACTGCCTAGCGTGCCCAGTGACTGATCGGCCCCGCCTTCGTTCCCCCGCACGGGGGATGGCACGGGAACTACGGATCTGAACCGAGGTGTACGCGCATGGAGGCCCCGCCGGACAACGACGTGCTCTGGGCACGCGCCCTGCACTTCCAGCACCACGACGGCTCGCCCGCGCTCTGCGGCGTCTCGCTCGGCGTCCGGGAGAGCGAGATCCTCGCCGTCAGCGGCCCGCGCGGCAGCGGCAAGACGACCCTGCTGCGGTGCCTGTCCGGCCTGGCGCCCGTCCGGCGCGGCGAGGTCTGGTTCAACAGCGTGCCCGTGCACACCATGGGCGCCCTCACCCGGGAGCGGCTGCGCCGCGACCGCTTCGGCTGGATCGACCCGGTCCCCTCGCTGGTCCCGGAACTCAACGCCTGGGAGAACGCCGCCCTGCCGCTGATGCTGCGCGGCACCAGCCGGCGCCGCGCCAAGAGAGCGGCCCTGGAGTGGCTGGAGCGGCTGGACATCGGCGACGGCGCCCGCAAGCGCCCGCACCAGCTCGTGCAGGCCGAGCGCCAGCGGGTGTGCATCGCCCGCGCCCTCGCCCCGGCGCCCTCGGTCCTGTTCGCCGACGAGCCGACGGCGCCCCTGCACCGCGCCGACCGCGCCCACGCGCTGCGCACCCTCACCACGGCGGCCCGCTCGCACGGCATCACGGTCGTCCTGGCCACCCACGACCCGGACACCGCGGCCCTCGCCGACCGCACGGTATTCCTGCTCGACGGGCGGCGCGTGCAGACGGTGCACCTGCCGGCGGTCGCCGAGACCACCGAGCCGGAAGGCCGGGCGGCGTGCTCGCTCTCCGTCTGACCCGCGCCGCCCACCCCGCCGTACAGCTTCGCCGCCTCCTGGTCGCGGCGGCCTCGGCGGGCACGGGTTTCCTGCTGCTCTGCACCCTGGGCTACGCGCTGGGCCACCCCGGCTCCCCCGGCGCCGCCGCGCTGCGCCTGGCCTGGTGCGCGGCGCCCCTCGCCGCCACGGTGTACCTCGCCCTCGCGGTGGCCCGCGCCGATCCCGGCACCAAGCCCCGCCCCGGCCTCTCCGCGATCGGCCTCGGCCCGCTGCGCCTGATGACCATCTCGGCGACGACGACCGCTCTGTCCTGCACCCTGGGCTCGATGCTGGCCCTGCTGTTCTTCCTGCACCTGCGGGGCGACCTGACGGGCCTGCCCTTCGACGGCGCGGCCGCCGAGGCCCTGGCCGCGGACCAGCCGCTGCCGCTGCCGGGGACCCTGACGCTGCTGGCGCTCGTGCCGGCGGGCGCGTCGGTCGCGGTGGTGCTGGCGCTGCGGCCCAAGGAGCAGAGGGCGGCCGCCGCGGCCAGGGTGGTGTACGGCCGCTTCGGCGCGTACCGGCGCGTGAGCACGCTCGAGGCCTTCGGGGCGCACGGCCGCTTCGGCCGGCAGATCACCCGGCCCGGGGGCGCTCGCGCCGGCGAGCCCACCGGGCAGCAGAGCGGGCCCCCGCCGGCGCGGACCGGCGAACCGGCCTCGGCGGTGACCGTCGCGGACGGCGGGAGCGCGGTCAGCACGATCGAGGACCCCGCCCGGCACGCCGCGGCACCGGACACCGCCGACGCCCTCGCGGCCTCCGAGGCGGTGCTCCCGGACGTCGTCACGGCCGACGGTGGCCCCACCGCCGCCCCCTCCGGCCTCCCCTGGGGCATCACCGTCCTGGCCGCGGGGCTCGCCGTGGAGACCTACGCGAGCCGTACCGCCCCCACGGCTCCCGACCTCACCTTCTCCGGCGCCTCCCCCGGCGTCATGGCGGGCTGGACCATGGCCACCGTCGGCCTGGCCCTGGCCGGTCCCGGCCTGACCCACCTGTGCGGCCGGCTGCTCCAGTCGGCCCGCCCCGGCGCCCTGCGGCTGCTGGCCGGCCGCATCCTCATGACGGAGGCCACCCGCATCGGCCGCCCCCTGGGCGTGGTCTGCGCGGTGCTGTCGGCCACGTACGCGATGGCGCTGCTGCACGCCCCGGACGGACTCTCGCTCGGTCCGCTCACCCTCCTGGGCGTGCTCCTCGTGACCGGCTGCACCGTGGCGACGCTCCTGACGGCCGCCGTCGAGGCCCGGCAGGCCCGCGCCGACACCACCTCCGCACTGCTGCGGCTGGGCGCCCCCGCGACCATGCTGCGCAGTGCCGCGGCCCTGCGCGCGGGCGCGCTGCTCGCCCTGTTCGCCCCGCTCACCCTGACGGTCGCGGAGCTGGCGGCGCTGCCGCTGGCGCGCTGAGGACCCGGTTGAGAACTCGTACGAAAAAAATCTCCGGACCGCGATGAGTTCCGCGCGGACCCCCGGTCTATCCCCGCGTAACGACACGGACCCGATAGCACGGCCCCGATGGGAGAGACCCCACATGTACCAGCAGATGATCTTCGTGAACCTGTGTGTCGGCGACGTCGCCGCCTCGAAGAAGTTCTTCTCGGAGCTCGGCTACACGATCAACGAGCAGTTCAGTGACGACACCACCGCCTCGGTCGTGATCAGCGAGACCATCGTCGTGATGGTGCATACCAAGGAGAAGTACCTCCAGTTCACGAAGAAGGCGATCGCGGACTCCAGGTCGACCAGCGAGGTGCTGATCGCGCTGAGCGCCGAGAGCCGCGAGAAGGTGGACGAACTGGTCGGGAAGGCGGTCGCGGCCGGCGGCTCCGTCTCCGGCGAGACCCAGGACCACGGTTTCATGTACGGCCGCGCCTTCGACGACCTGGACGGCCACACCTTCGAGGTCGTGTGGATGGACCCGGCGGCCGTCCAGGGCTGAGACCCGCTGTGCCAGCATGGGCGGGTGCAGACGATGCCCGCCCATGCGGCCCACCATGACGACCGTGAGATCGAGACGCTCGAGGAGTTCGACGCGACCGTCTCGGCACGCGGCACACTCGCCGGTCACCGCGTCCAGGCCGTCGACCTGACGGACCGTACGCGCGAACTGCTCACCACGGACACGGCGGGCGCGATCTTCCTCGGCTGCGCGATGCGCGAGGACGCGGCCGCGAAGATAAGCGGCGACGGCGCCCTGGTCTTCCCGCCCGTCCCGGATCTGCCCTTCGACCCGTACCGCGGCCTGGTCTACTCGCCGGACGAACTCTTCGCGTCCCTGCCGGACGGCTACGAGGCCACACCCGACGCCCGCGCCTACACCTGGTTCCAGCGCACGAAGGCCGACGGCGACATCTACGCGTCCATGCTGCGCGCGGTCCACGACGACTCCGTCTCGGACGCGCTCGACGAACTCCTGTCCGGCGCCCGGGTCGTGGGCGTGATGGGCGGCCACGCGATGGCCCGGGGCACCGAGGAGTACGCGGGGGCGGCCCGGCTCGGCCGCGAACTGGCCCGCGCCGGTTTCACGGTCGCCACCGGCGGCGGCCCGGGCGCGATGGAGGCGGCCAACCTCGGCGCGTACGCGGCCCCGTTCGACGACGGGATGCTCACCGAGTCGCTCGAACTGCTCGGCAAGGCACCGCACTTCACACCGTCGATCACCCAGTGGGCGGCGGCGGCCTTCGAGATACGCACCCGCTGGCCGCAGGGCGGCCGCTCCGTCGGCATCCCGACCTGGTTCTACGGCCACGAGCCGCCGAACGCCTTCGCCTCGCACATCGCCAAGTACTTCGCCAACGCCACCCGCGAGGACGGCCTGCTGGCCCGGTCGACCGCGGGCGTGGTGTTCCTGCCGGGCGCCGCCGGCACCGTCCAGGAGATCTTCGACAACGCGACGCCGAACTACTATGAGTCGCGCGGCGAGCCGACGCCCATGGTGCTCGTGAACCGCGCGCACTGGACGGAGAAGCTGCCGACGTGGCCGCTGCTCCAGTCGCTGGCCAGGGGGCGTTCGATGGAGGCGCGGATCGCGCTGGTCGAGCGGATCGAGGAGGCGCCGGAGGCGTTGAAACGTCTCGGCGGTTAATAAGCAGGCAAAGCAAGTGCTTGCAAGCTGCATATGCGTTGACACTACTTATGCGGCGCTTATAAACCTGTGAGTCTCCTGGTAGTGCTGATGTTCAGTCAACACTGCCTCAGCCCCCCGCTTTAACACATCCTGTAAAGGACAAACGTGGCAGTTCTGTCCGTATCCCGCCGCGCACGTGCCGTGCGCATCCTCGGTGTCGTCTCCGCCTCGGCCGCGCTCGCGCTCGGTACCGCCGGCAACGCGCTCGCCTGCAACATCAACGAGTTCTCCGCCGAGGCGAAGTGTGACGGCGACAAGGGCGTCATCACCGTCACCGACGTGGACCCCGCCGGCATCGCGGCGACGGTCACCGTGTACCTGCAGAACAACGGCGCCGACGCGAAGAATGTCGGCGAGCAGGTGGTCAAGGGCTCGCGCGAAGGCACCACCATCACCTTCACCGAGAACTGGAAGCCGAACGCGGAGTACCGCATCCACGTGAAGGCCGCTCCGTACGTCGACGAGGACATCAAGCCGAACCTCGTCACCCCGGCCACGGCGTGCAAGAAGGAAGAGGAGCCGCCCCCGGCGACTCCCCCGGCCACGCCGACCCCCTCGGCCTCCCCCTCGAAGCCGGCCGAGGACACCGACACCCCGGCTCCGACCCCGTCGGAGAGCGAGAGCACCACGCCGGCGGGCAACGCGCCCGGCCCGGCCGGTGACTCCAACCTCGCCGAGACCGGCGCCAACTCCAACACCGGCATCATCGCCGGCATCGCGGCGGCCCTGGTCGTCGTCGGTGGTGGCGCGGTGTTCTTCGGCATGCGCCGTCGTGGGGCGAACAGCGACAGCTGACGCCCGCTTCATCCGGCACGGTGGTGGCCCGTCCCTCTCGCGAGGGGCGGGCCATCGCCTTTCCCGAACCCCGCGCGGCGCGGCGTGTCCCTCCCGGCCCTATCCGAACGTCGCCCGCTCCAGCCAGAACTCCAGCAACTCCCGCTCCCCCAGCACCTCCAGCTCCGGAGCGTCGAGCGGCAGCCGCCGGTAGAACGCGAGCAGGACGGAGGTGAGCGGGCCGCGCAGGGCGACCGTGGCCTTCTCGTGGCCCCGGCGCCAGGTGACACCGTCCTCGGTGAGCGCGACCAGCCACTCGGCGTTCACCTCGGGCCCGGTGTCGGTGGCGTGCAGGTGGATGCTGCGGCCCGGGCCGCGCAGTTCCCTCGCCGCGATGTCGTCCGGGTCCGTCCGCTGCACGTACTCCACGATCTGCAGCCACTCGTCGATCGCGTCGGCGGCGACGTCGGGCGCGACCTCGTAGGGCAGCCCGGCGGCGAGCGTGGCGTCCGCGCGGTGCACGGTGATCTCGTGCGTCATCCGGCGGGCCCAGAACCCGGCGCTGAGGATCCCCGCCCAGCCCCACACCTTCGCGTCCGGCCCGGCCTCCCGCAGCGCGGCGACGACCTGCTCGCCCGCCTCCCCCAGCCACGCGTCCAGCGCTGCGGCGTCTCCCCGGGCCTCGGGCCCTTCGCCACCGGGCACCTGCTCCTCGGGCACCTCCTCCCGGGCCCGGGTCCGCACCATGAGCTCCACCCAGCGCAGGGCGCCACCCGTGTGCCGGACCAGCTCCTCCAGCGACCAGTCCGGGCAGGTCGGCACGGTGGCGGACAAGTCGGTCCCGGAAGTCACCACCGACCTCAACAGGCCGACCTGGTGGGCGATTTCGTCGCAGTAGCGGTCGTGCGCGAGTAGCGTCATGCCCCGCACCCTAAGGCGACCATGTTCAGTCGAGCACGACGATTTCGGCCGCGTCGAACTCCACTCCGGTCGCGTCCCCGACCTCCGGCGCCGCCCGCAGCGCGCACGCCGCCTCCAGGGGCGGGGCGTCCTCCGGCTGGAGGCGGACGGCGACATGGGTGCCCTTGAAGGTGCGGGCGGTCACCGTGCAGCGCAGGCCCTCGTCGGCGGGCACCAGGCGTACGCCGGCGGGCCGCACCAGGAGGGTCCGGGTGCCCTGCGGAGCGCCCTCCGGCGCCGGCACCTTGCCCCACGGCGTGTCCGCGGCCTCCGCACCCACCGTCGCCTCGACGACGTTCTCGAAGCCGAGGAAGCGGGCCACGAACGCGTCGGCCGGCCGCTGCCACACCTGAAGCGGCGTACCGGACTGGGCGATCCGCCCGTCCCGCATCACCACGACCCGGTCGGCCAGCGCGAAGGCCTCCCCCTGGTCGTGCGTCACGGCGAGCACGGTGGTGCCCAACCGGCCGAACAGCTCACGCAGTTCGACGACCAGCCGTTCCCTCAGCGACCGGTCGAGCTGGCCCAGCGGCTCGTCCAGCATCAGCAGCCTGGGGCTCGGCGCCAGGGCCCGGGCCAGCGCCACCCGCTGCTGCTCCCCGCCGGACAGCGCGGCGACGGCCCGTCGGGCCGCGCCCGGCAGCCCGACGAGGTCCAGCAACTCCTGTACCTGCTCGGCCTGTTGCCGCTTGGACGCCCCGTGCATCCGCAGCCCGAAGGCGACGTTGCCGCCCACGTCCCGCTGCGGGAAGAGCTGATGGTCCTGGAACATCAGCCCGACCCCGCGCCGATGCGCGGGCACGCCCGCCTGGTCGCGCCCGTCGAGCGACACCCGCCCGGAGTCGAGCGGCTGCAGCCCGGCCACGGCCCGCAGCAGGGTCGACTTGCCACTGCCGCTGGGCCCGAGCACGCACACGATCTCGTGCTCGGCGACCTCCAGATCGACGGCGTCCAGCACCGCCCGCCCGCCGAAACGGACCGTCGCGCCCTCCAGAGCCAGCAGCATCAGAACTCCCCTGTCCGGTCGGCGGTCCTGAGCCTCTCCAGCACCAGCAGAGCCACGGCGCACACCACCATCAGAATCGTCGAAAGGGCCATCGCCTGGCCGTAGTTGAGGTCCCCGGGCCGCCCCAGCAGCCGCGCCACGGCCACCGGCAGCGTCGGATTGTCGGGCCGCGCGATGAACACCGTCGCCCCGAACTCCCCGAGCGACACCGCGAAGGCGAACCCGGCCGCGATCAGCAGCGCCCGCCGCACCATCGGCAGGTCCACCTCCCGCCACACCCGCCAGGGCGAGGCCCCCAGCACCGAAGCGGCCTCCCGCAGCCGCACGTCCACCGCCCGCAGCACGGGCAGCATGGTCCGCACGACGAACGGCACCCCGACCAGCGCCTGCGCGAGCGGCACCAGGATCCACGAGGACCTCAGGTCCAGCGGCGGCTCGTCGAGGGCGATCAGGAACCCGAAGCCGACGGTCACCGCCGACACCCCGAGCGGCAGCATCAGCAGCGCGTCGAAGCCGCGCACGAACCGCCCGGCGTCCCTGCGGGTGAGCGCGACGGCGGCGAGGCCGCCGATCACCACGGCGATGACGGTGGCTGCTACGGCGTACTCCAGCGAATTGCCGATCGCCTCGATCGGCGGCACCAGGAACACCCCGCCATCGGCCCTGGTCAGCGCGCGGTAGTAGCCGAAGCCGGGCGCGTCCAGGGACCGCTGGACCAGCACCGCGAGCGGCAGCAGAAGCAGCACGACGATCGTCAGAAGCACCCCGCCCAGCAGCGCCCACTGTCCGGCGCCGCGCGGCCGGCGCGCGGTCACCGACGCGTCCACCAGCCGCAGCGCGGTCTCCCGCCGACGTACGGTCCAGGCGTGCAGGGCGAGGATCGCGCCCACGGCGACGAACTGGATCAGCGTCAGCACGGCCGCCGTGGACAGGTCGAAGATCTCCGACGTCTGCCGGTAGATCTCCACCTCCAGGGTCGAGAAGGTGGGCCCGCCGAGGATCTGGACGACACCGAAGGAGGTGAAGGTGAACAGGAAGACCATGAGCGCGGCGGCGGCCACCGCGGGCCCGAGCGCCGGCAGCGTGACCTGCCGCCAGGCCTTCCAGGGCGACGCCCCGAGCATCCGCGCGGCCTCCTCCTGCCGCGGGTCGAGCTGCGCCCAGAGCCCGCCGACGGTCCGTACGACGACCGCGTAGTTGAAGAAGACGTGGGCGAGCAGGATCGCCCACACGGTGGTGTCGAGCCGTACGCCCCACAGCTCGTCGAGCAGCCCGCCCCGCCCGACCAGCGCCAGGAAGGCCGTACCGACGACGACCGTCGGCAGCACGAACGGGACGGTCACGGCCGCCCGCAGCACCTGCTTGCCCCGGAAGTCGAAGCGCGCGAAGACGTACGCGCCGGGGAGCGCGATCAGCAGGGTGAGCGCGGTGGAGACGAACGCCTGCCAGGTGGTGAACCACAGGACGTGCCGAACGTCGGACTGCGCCAGCACCTCCCCGATCCGCCCGAACCGCCAGGCCCCGTCGACCTTCAGGCCGCGCGCGACGATCGCGGCGACGGGGTAGGCGAAGAACGCGGCGAAGAACGCGACGGGCAGGGCGATGAGCCCGAACCGCGCCGCGCTCCCGCGCCGGTCCTTGCGGACGGCTACTTCAGTACGAGTGAGGTCCACGACTTGACCCACTGGTCACGGTGATCGGCGATCTTCGCCGGGTCCATGGTCTCGGGATCCTCGGCCTGCGGCCCGAACTTCAGGAACTCCGGCGGCACCTGGGCGCCCTCGCGCACCGGGTACACGAACATGTTGAGCGGCATGTCCTCCTGGAACCGCTCGCTGACCAGGAAGTCCAGGAACGCCTTGCCGCCCTTGGTGTTCTTGGCGTTGCTCAGCAGCCCGGCGTACTCGACCTGCCGGAAGCAGGTGCCCTGCGCGACCCCGGTCGGTGCCGTGCTCGGTTTGGGGTCGGCGTAGACGACCTCGACGGGCGGCGAGGAGGCGTACGACACGACGAGCGGCCGGTCGCCCTTGGCCTTCTTGCCGCCGGCCGAGCCGGAGAACTCCTCGTTGTAGGCCTGCTCCCAGCCGTCGACGACCTTCACGCCATTGGCCTTGAGCTTCTTCCAGTAGCCCTCCCAGCCCCCGTCGCCGTACTTCGCGGCGCTGCCGAGCAGGAAGCCGAGACCGGGCGAGGACGCGGAGGCGTTCTCGGTCACGAGCAGGTTCTTGTACTGGGGCTTGACCAGGTCGTCGAAGCTCTTCGGCGGCTCCAGCTCGTGGTCGGCGAAGTACTTCTTGTCGTAGTTGACGCAGATGTCGCCGGTGTCGACGGGCGTGACCCGGTGCTTGCCCTGGTCGGCGCGGTACTCCGGCTTGATCCGGTCGGATCCCTTCGCCTCGTACGGCTGGAACAGCCCATTGTCGAGCGCCCGCGAGAGCAGCGTGTTGTCGACGCCGAAGAAGACGTCGCCCTGCGGGTTGTCCTTGGTCAGGATCGCCTTGTTCACGGCCTGTCCGGCGTCGCCGTCCTCCAGGACGTTGACCTTGTAGCCGGACTGCTTCTCGAAGGCGGCGATGACGCCCTTGGACGCGGCCCACGAGTCATGGCTGACGAGGGTCACGGTCTTGGAGTCGCCGGACCCCTGGTCGCCGCCGGACGACCCGCACGCGGCGAGCGTGCCGGCCATACCGAGCCCGACGACCACAGCCGTCAGCCGCTTTCTCTTGATGCTCACTGGATTCCTCCTGGATGACCAGGAGAAGACGCGGCCC
>NZ_JBHUQX010000270.1:0-13271 GCF_042674225.1 Streptomyces sp. NPDC056948 | reverse complement strand
CCACTGAGTCCACACCTTGCCGTCCGTGCCGGTCCAGAAGACATCCAGATGACCCGACGTCCTGGCGACCGCAGCGAAGCCCACCTCAGGCGGTACGGGGAAATTGCTGGCGATGGGGAACGGGGCATGGTCGTGCCAGTTTTGCCCAGGGGCCTGGTCCCACCACTGAGTCCACACCTTGCCGTCCTTGCCGGGCCAGAAGACATCCAGGTGCCCAGGCATCCTGGCGACCGTTGTGACCTCGCCCCAAGGCGCAGGTGGCACAGCGAAGTTGCTGGCGATGGGGAACGGGGCATGGTCGTGCCAGTTTTGCCCAGGGGCCTGGTCCCACCACTGGGTCCACACCTTGCCGTCCGTGCCGGGCCAGAAGACGTCCAAGTGACCCGACGTCCTGGCGACTGAGCCCACGAGCTGGACCATGCGCGGCATGGAGCGCTCGAGTGTCCAGCGGATCCGCCGGTTGCAGACTGCGCAGAAGGGGTGGTTCAGCGCCCTCATGCGACAGTTGAATTGAGGACGGTAGGCATCGCAGTGGTAGTAGTGGGCGCCTTCGAAGGTGCCGACCGTGGCGGCTGGCACGGGGCTTGGCCGGGTGTCGCACTGCGAGCAGTTGGGGTTGTCAGTCGTCGGCATGGCGGTGGCCGGGAGGATCAGGTCCTGCCACTTGTTCGTCGCCTTCACGTCGATGGTGACGTTGGGCTGCGCCGGCTCCACGGCGGGATGCTTGTTGCGGTCGGTGTCCACGCCGCAGCCGAGGTAGTACTCGTACTCGTCCGCCAGGCCGAAGGCCGTGTGCCCTATCTCGTGCAGGGCGATCTCGTTGGCGCCATCTGCGAGGGAGTAGACCGCCACAGATCCGCCGGAGCCGCCGTACACGGTGGAGTTCACGACGACCATCACCATGCTCCACTGCGGGACCTGGCCACCCGCCACCGTCAGCGCGGTGGTGTCGTTGACGACCAGAAGCCGACGGGCCCCGTTGGTGCAGAAGGACGCGTCGAAGTACGTCTTGGCTACCGTCCCGGAGCCGCCGCACGCCGTGGGGTCGTCGGCGCCGCTGTCCTTCGAGCTGACGTCGACGCGGTACACGTTGATGGCGCGGCGCAGCGAACCGAAGGGCGGGGTGGCAAAGAGCGTGTTCACGAACGACTGGGCATCGTTGGCAAATTTGCCCATTTGTGCGCTGGTGTAGCCGTCACCCATGATCACCAGGTTCCAGCGAGAGGCCGCTGACCCGTTGTCGACGATCTTCGTAGTGCCGATGACGGTTCCGTCGGCTGCGGTCATTTTCAGGTCCCCCTCTCGCCTGAGGTTGGGCCCTCGTCCGTGCCCGGCCGCAGGGCGAAATGTGCCAATTCGGCCGCAGGAGCGAGCGCCTGGCCGTGGCCAAGCGGGCTGCCGACCAGCACGACCTGGTCCGCCGCCTCGATGTCAGGCACCAGAACCGCGAAGACGCCCCGGGGCGTCTGCACCGGAACTCTGGCGATCGTCCGCTCGGGATCCTCAGAGAAGACCTCGGCATCGTGCCGCACGGGATCGTGCAGGATGCGTCGGTACAGCGCATTCCGCTCGGTGTCGCGGACTTCGACCCAGAAGCCCTGCGCCGCCCGCAGGTTCTCCAATTGATCGCTGGGCGGCGGAATCATCTCCACCTGCTGCCGAGAGATGAGACGGATGTCTGCTCCCTCGTACTCGAAGATCAGCCGCACTGCGGCGTAGCCCTTGCCTTCACCGGTCGTCACGGTCGCATCCCCTCTCCCGCGCGAACGCATCCCGTATCTCCAGTGTTCTGCCAGAGCCCGTGATCGCAACTGCACATTTCTTCAGCGATCGAACACTGTTGGCCCCACAGGTCGTCGCCTGCACAGCTAGTGAGTCTGCGATGGCATATCAGGGTTGCGGCGATGGCCGTGACGCAAGGAAGTGCTCGGGCTGCCGCGCTCATGCCGCACGGCGAGGGCGGCGGGGTAGAGCACGTGGCGTCCGAAGCGGGCGCGGGCGCGATCGGCGACGGCTTCGATTGCGAGGGTTTTGTCGTCATGCGTGTCGAGGGTGAGTTGTCGCGTGGCCTGGTGGGCCGGGCGAAGGGCATCGGCGCGCAGTGCGATGCTGCGGACCCGGGCGCGCTGGAGCCCGAGGGATTCGTAGACCGCGTACGCCGCGCGGGCCAGGAGCACGGTGTGCTGAGTCGCTTCGGGCAGGGCACGGCTGCGGCGGGTCGAGCTCTGGTCGGCGTAGCGGATAGTGCAGGTCAACCCGCTGGCGATCTGGTCGGTGCTGCGCAGGCGGGCACCGAGCTCGTCGGCGAGGGCGTGAAGTGCGCGCCGGTGCTCGGCCGGGTCGAGCTCGTCGCGGACAAGCAGGTGCTCGGCGCTGATGCTCGCCGGGGTCGGGGTGGGGTCGACGACCTGGGTGTCGCGGCCCTGTGCATGCTCGTGGAGGGCGCGGCCGGCCCGGGCGCCGAGCAGGCGTTGCAGCGTGAGCTGGGGGACATGGACGACATCCCCGACGGTGTGCAGACCGAACTCGCCGAGCGTCGCGGCCGTCTTCCCACCCACACCGGGCAGCTCCCGGACCGGACGCGGGCGCAGGAAAGCGGCGATCGCCTCGGGCGAGTCGTCGACGACGGTGCGCCGCCCGGGCGGGGTCAGTGCGCAGGCCATCGCGGCGAGCATCCGGTTGGGCGCGCAACCCGCCGAGCTGAGCAGGCCGAAGTGGGCGAGCACGCGCAACTGCACCAACTCGGTCAGCGCGCGGGCGTCCCGCTTCCAGTACGGGATCGCCCCGGTGAGGTCCAGGACAGCCGAGTGCGGCTGGATCATCTGCACGCGGGGTGTGACGTTCTCCAGCAAGCGGCGCAGCCGCTCGGGGAGTTCAGCGTCGTGGCCGTCCGGAACGCCGAAACGAAGGTGGAGGAGGTGGCGGCCGCTCATCATGATCATCCTGCGCTTCCCGGGTTCACCAGACGCCTCAGAATGTCTCGCCACCGCGTCGGGGGTGGAGCTTGATGCCGGGCTCGGACGCAGGTGCGTTGTGGCATGACACCCACCTCCAGCTACAGGGGTTACTTCCACCTTCCGCGATCAAATATATCGAACATGATTCGAACACTGCGACTCTCGTCAGACATGGTGCCGTGGCTGGCGGCATCTTGAGACTGCCCACTTCATAGCCCGGAGGCAGCGGTCAGGACCGCGGCGGCGATGACGGTGGCGTTCAGGCCGAGGGCGTCGGCAAGGATGCCCGCGACCAAGGCGCCGGCCGCGCGCCGCGCTGTACGTGCGTGACGGCGTGGAGCCGGAGCCGGCCGTCTACGACGGCGGCCAGGAGCGCGGCCTGCGCGCCGGAACAGAGAATGTCGCCCTGGCCGTCGTGCTCGGCACCGCGGCCCGGATCGCGGCTGCCGAGTTCGCCGACGGCGCCCCTGCCCGCATCGCGGCCCTGCGCGACGACCTCCACCAGCTGCTGACCTCAGCCCTCCCCGGCCGCGTCCACCTCAATGGCCCGGAGAAGAACCGCCTGCCGAACACCCTCAACGTCAGCATCGACGGCGTCCTCGGCCGCGCCCTCCTCGCCGCTGCCGACCAGATCGCGGCCTCCACCGGCTCGGCCTGCCACAGCGGCACCCACACCCCCTCCCCGGTGCTGACCGCCATGGGCGTCGTTCCGGCACGTGCGCTCGGGGCACTGAGGCTCTCCTTGGGCCGCTGGACCACACCGGGGGACATCGAGACGGCGGCAGCGGCCCTCATCCGGGCGGCTGCCGCGCAGACCGGGCCGACCGCCCGGCGTAGAAGAACTCGACGATGAGCAGGGGAGGCATGACCGAGTCCACCGAGCACGGAATGTCCACCCGCAGTGTCCACGCTGGCGAACGCGCGACGCCGAGGGAGCCATCCACACCCCGCTCTACAACCACTCGACGTTCGCGTTCGACAGCACTGCCGACCTCCTCGACGTCGTTGAGGGACGCAAGAGCGGCAACCTCTACACCCGCTACGGGCGGATCCCGCCGAATCTCCCGGCCACGCCGGCAGAGGCAGGCCCAACTCCCATGCAGGACCCGCGAGAGGGCCACGACACCCGGTCGTGGCCCTCTCCGCGCGCATCGCGTGGGGCGGCTTTGTGGTCCAGGCGGCTCAGCGACGGCTGAACGAGTCGAGCCGGATGCCCTCCGGGGCGGGGCGACTTCGCTTCCCGGTGCCGAGGGCGTCGATGGCGGCCACCTCGTCGGAACGTTCCCCGCATGACCGTGCTGTGCCGGAGGCGGGCAAGCCGGGTCAGCGCTCCAGGAGCCGCATGCCCGCCTCGTTGTGGCTGGCGCCGGAGGCCGGGGTGAGGTTGTCGAGCTTGGCGATCTGCTGGGTGCTCAGTTCAATGCCGTCGGCGGCGGTGTTCTCCTCGACGCGCTCGACGCGCTTGGTGCCGGGGATCGGGGCGATGTCGTCGCCCTGGGCCAGCAGCCAGGCCAGGGCCACCTGCGCCGGGGTGGCGCCGACCTCGTCGGCGACGGCCTTGACCTCGTCGGCCACGCGCAGGTTGCGCTGGAAGTTCTCGCCCATGAAGCGCGGGTTGGTCTTGCGCCAGTCGTCGTCAGCGAGGTCGTCCGTCGAGCGGATCTGGCCGGTGAGGAAGCCGTGGCCGAGCGGCGAGTACGGCACGAAGCCGATGCCCAGCTCGCGCAGCACTGTCAGCACCTCCTCCTCCGGGTCACGGGTCCACAGGGAGTACTCCGACTGCAGGGCGGTGACCGGGTGGACCGCGTGGGCACGGCGGATCGTCCCGACCCCGGCCTCGGACAGACCGATATGGCGGATCTTGCCCTCGGCGACCAGTTCCGCCAGCGCGCCGACGGTGTCCTCGATGGGGGTGTCCGGGTCGACCCGGTGCTGGTAGTACAGGTCGATGTAGTCGGTGCCGAGCCGCTTCAGGGAGCCCTCGACCGCGGTACGGATGCTCGCGGGGCTGCTGTCCAGGGAGCCAGCGGCGCGGCCCGAGTGCGAGAGGAAACCGAACTTCGTCGCCACGACGACCTTGTCGCGACGGCCCTTGACGGCCCGTCCGACGAGTTCCTCGTTGGTGAAGGGTCCGTAGACCTCGGCGGTGTCGATGAGGGTGACGCCTAGGTCGAACGCCCGGTGGATGGTGCGGATCGACTCGGTGTCGTCCTGGCTGTGTCCGGTGTAGAAGGCGTTCATGCCCATCGTGCCCAGACCGATGCGGGAAACGTCCAGGTTTCCCAGCTTGATGTGCTTCATGAGTGATGCTCCGTGTTTCTCGGGTGTCTGCGGACGCCCGGCGCCGTACGCCGTGGCGTGGGTCCCACGAGGTGGAAAGGGATCTCTTCCGACGGCCTGTTGGACGGGCCGGTCGCATAGCAGGCCGCGCTGTGCCTGGACCCTCCCGATGCCGTCACCGGGGGCAGGCGCTGCGGATTGTCGGTCAGTCGGAGGTCTCGGCCGACCCGGCCGACTCAGCCGGCTCGGAGTCGTCGACCGGCTCGGACTCGTCGATGTCGTCAGTGGTGGCGGCCCAGCTGGCCAGCAGGTTCAGGGCGTCCTGCGAACGTGACGCGGGCTCAGCGGTGTAGGTGAGCAGGCTCTGGCTGGCGTCGCCCCCGAGAGGGAAGGTCTCGAAGGGCAGGTCGAGGTCGCCGACGACCGGGTGGTGGAGACGCTTCAGGCCGGTGGTGTGGATGCGGACGTTGTGGGCTGCCCAGCGGCGACGGAAGTCCTCGCTGCGGGTGGACAGTTCCCCGATCATGTCCGTCAGCCGCCGGTCGTAGGCATCGCGGCCGGCCTCGGCGCGCAGCATGGCGACCACGTCGTTCGCGACCTCGTCCCAGTCGCGAAAGAACTCGGGTGCGTGCGGGTCGAGGAAGACGAACCGGGCGTTGTTCGGCGGCCGCACCGGGTCGGCGTAGACCAGTGAGAACAGCGCCCGCCCGAGGGCGTTGGCGGCCAGAATGTCCAGGCGTCCGCTGAGGACGAACGCGGGGGTGCCGGTCATCGAGTCGAGGACGCGCTGCACCGCGGGTCGCACACGCTGCTGGGCGGGCCGACGGCGCGGAGGACTGGTCGTACCGGCGCCGCGCAGGAGGTCGAGCAGGTGGATGCGCTCGGCCTCGTCGAGCCGCAGTGCCTGCGCGATGCCGTCGATGACGCTCTCGGACACGCCGGTGGCGTTGCCGCGCTCCAGCCGGGTGTAGTACTCGCTGGAGATGCCCGCAAGCAGGGCTACCTCCTCCCGGCGCAGCCCGGTGACCCGCCGACGATCTCCACCGTACGCGGGCAGTCCGGCCTGCTCAGGGGTGACCCTGGCCCGTCGCGTGCCCAGGAATTCCCGGATCTCCGCACGGAAATCACCGCGGATATCGCGATTGGTGCCATAAGGATCGTTTCTTCCTGCCATGTGCTCCACTCTACGAACGCTTCCCGCTGGCTGGGAGTCCCTCTCAGTGACCCCCTCATCAGGGACTCCCACACGCCCGTGACAAACGGTTCTGTTGGTGGTGCACCGCGCACGGCGGTGTGAACGGCCCGGATACGGCGGCGCTTCTGCAGCCGTATCCAGCCCCTCTGCGGCGCCGTCGGCGCTGCGATCCTCGGAATCAGAAGGACGAATCATGCGTCGATACACCAAGCTGGCCGTCGTCGTCACGGCGCTGGGAGCGCTCGGCCTCGCGGCCTTCGGATCGGGTGCCGCGGACGCGGCCGGCGGCAACGCCGGCTCCGGCTCGTCGTCTCGCGTCACGGCGGAGTCCGTCTCGTGGAACCACGGAACCGCGCAGGTGAACAAGCGCGTCATGCAGCGCTTCACCAGCGAGTTCCTGCCCACCGGCGACCCCGCGCTGGCGAGGAAGTTCATCAGCCCGGACATCGTCATGCACTTCGGCGGAACGACACAGCAGGGCCGGGACACCTACCTCGGCATCGTCGCCGCCAACATGAAGGCCTTCCCCGACCTCAAGTGGACGGTGGAGGACATGCGGGCCGAGGGCGACACCGTGGCCATCCGCTACACCATGACCGGCACGCACGAGGGACCCTTCGCCGGAGTCGAGGGCACGGGCAAGAAGATCCACGCGGAGAGCTTCGCGTTCTACCGCCTGTCCCACGGCAAGATCGTCGAGGAGCGCGCCCAGCTCGACATGCTCGGCATCCTCCAACAGATGGGCGCCATCCCCGCCGCATAGCAGCGGAGCGCCGCGCTTCCCCCGCCTTCCCCCTACGCCATTGCGATGACCGGCGCTCCACGCCCGTCGGCACGTACGGCTTCCCCGTCGGCCCCACACCGCACATCCAGAGAACGAAGAAGAACAGGACACCCCCATGGCAACGAAACTGACCGGTACCGTCGCGCTCGTCACCGGCGCGAGCAGCGGTATCGGCGCCGCCACCGCCCGCCGGCTCGCCGATGACGGCGCCTCCGTCGCCCTCGTGGCCCGCCGCAAGGACCGCCTGACCGACCTGGCCGCCGAGATCGAGAAGGCAGGCGGCACCGCGCTCGTCGTGGAAGCGGACATCACCGACCGCGCCCAGGCCGAGGCCGCCGTACAGCGGACCGTCGAGCACTTCGGACGCCTCGACACCCTGGTCAACAACGCCGGGCTGATGCTCCTGGGCCCCGTCGTCGGCGCGGACGCCGACGAATGGGAGCGCATGATCGCCGTCAACGTCCAGGGCCTGCTCTACACCACCCGCGCAGCCCTTCCGCACCTGCTCAAGGCCGCCGAGGACGGGCCGCGCCGGGTCGCCGACATCGTCAACATCAGCTCCATCGCGGGCCGCGTCGCCTGGAAAGGCTACGGCGTCTACAACCTCACCAAGTTCGGCGTGAACGGCTTCACCGAGTCGCTGCGCCAGGAGGTCACCCAGCGCCACGTACGCGTCGGCGTCCTGGAGCCGGGCGGCGTGGACACCGAGCTCGGCTCGCACAACGACCACAAGCCCGAGGTCCGCGAAGCGATCGGCACCTTCTATGAGCAGACCGAGGTCCTCGCCCCCGACGACATCGCCGACGGTGTCGCCTACATGGTCACCCGCCCCCGCCACGCCTCCGTCGGCGAACTGTGGATCATGCCCACCGACCAGGCCTGACCCACAGGCACACGCACACCTCACCACCACACCCCACTGAGCGCCGGGCTACGGCGCCTGAAAAAGGAACCCCTCATGAGCAAGGTCATTCTCGTCACCGGTGCCGGACGCGGTCTGGGCACGGACATCGCCCGCGAGGCCCTCGCCGCCGGCCACCAGGTCGTCGCCACCGGCCGCCGCCCCGAAGAGGTCGAGAAGACCCTCGGCGGGCCGCAGGACAACCTGCTGGTCACCAAGCTGGACGTCACCAGCCTGGAGGACGCCGAGGCCGCCGCACAGGCCGCCGTCGACCGCTTCGGCCGCATCGACGTCCTGATCAACAACGCCGGGAACTTCTTCGCCGGCTACTTCGAGGAGATCACGCCCGCGCAGATGCGCCAGCAGATCGAGACCAACCTCTTCGGTCCCATGAACGTCACCCGCGCCGTCCTGCCCGTCCTGCGGAAGCAGCGCGCCGGCCACGTCATCACCCTCTCCTCCTCCGCCGGCATCATCGGCCAGGAGTTCTGCGTCGCCTACGCCGCCTCCAAGTTCGGCGTCGAGGGCTGGATGGAGTCGCTGCGCTACGACGTCGAGCCCTACGGCATCCACACCACGGTCGTGGAGCCCGGCTTCTTCCGCACCGAGCTGCTCGTGGACGCCTCCACCACCTGGCCCGAGCCGACCATCGACGACTACGCCGAGCGCACCACCGCGACCATCGCCGCCTGGAAGAGCATGAACGGCCGGCAGACCGGCGACCCCGCCAAGCTCGCCCGCGCCCTGCTCACCATCGCCGACCAGGACAAGCCCCTGCAGCGCTTCGTCGCCGGAGCCGACGCCATCGAAGGCGTCGAGGCCAAGGCACGTGAACTCCTCGCCCAGGCCGAAGCCTCCCGCGAACTGGGCGGCGACCTGGGCCACGACGACACCAGCGCCTAGTGGGAGCTGCCGGTCGGAGAGACTCGGTGCCGTAGCCGTTCTCTGGCTGTGCAGTCCGGGGGCCAGCCTCGTCGTCGGTGTCGCTCTCCCCGTCGACGGCGGCTTCACCGCTCACTGACCGAGCGCCCTCCCTCCCACACGCTGACCAACGACGCCGGACCGCCACGCACGACCGGCACCGCGCATCTCGGCAGGCCAGCGGAATTCCTCACGTTCTGCCGCCACATCTTTCATCGCAACCGACCAGTACGGGACCGCTGTTCACCCCAGTGGTGACCAGCGAGACGGGCTGAGACGAACCGGTTCCGCCTCCGGGCACTCCGACGAGCAAGGCCCTCGACCTTCCGCCGATCCGAAAGCGTAGAGATGTCCACTGAACTCACCGAGTCAGCCGTTCCCCCCTCCACCGATCCCTCTGCCGAGCCTGCTTCGGCACCGTCCCGGCGCACGTTCATCGCGACAACCACCGCGGTCGGCGGTGCCGTCGTCGCCGGCGGCCTGGTCACCGGGTCGCCCCTGCTGGGCGCCGGGGAGGCGGCCGCCGCCGAGACACCACCGAGCAGTCGCGTCTCGCTGACCGTCAACGGCAAGCGGCACACCGTCACGGTCGACAACCGGACCTCGCTCCTCGACCTGCTGCGCGAACACCTGGACCTGCCCGGGTCGAAGAAGGGCTGCAACGCGGGTGCGTGCGGAGCCTGCACGGTGCTGGTCGACGGGCGCCGGGTCAACTCCTGCCTGACGCTGACCGTGCGTCTGGACGGCGCCGAGGTCACGACGATCGAGGGCCTCGCCTCCGGTGACGAACTGCACCCGCTGCAGAAGGCGTTCATCGAAGAGGACGCCTTCCAGTGCGGCTACTGCACGCCCGGACAGGTCATGTCCGGCGTCGGCTGCATCCAGGAGGGCCACACCGGCTCCAAGGACGAGATCCGGGAGTGGATGAGCGGCAACATCTGCCGCTGCGGCTGCTACGTGAAGATCGTGCGCGCGGTCGAGCAGACCGCTCACGGGAAATGAGGCCCGCCACCATGTTTCCCTTCTCCTTCACCAAGGTCTCGGACACCCGCGAGGCCGTCAACGCAGGCCGCGGCGGCGGGCGTTACATCGCCGGCGGCACCACTCTGGTCGACCTGATGCGTGAGACCGTCGAGCGCCCCGGCGCACTGGTCGACATCAGTGACCTGCCGTTGGGCGAGATATCAGTCACGGGCCGCGGGGGCCTGCGCATCGGAGCCCTGGTGCGGATGGCGGATGCCGCCGCCCACCCCAAGGTCCGTGCCACCTACCCCGTGATCTCGGAGGCGCTGGAGCTGAGCGCGTCGGCCCAGTTGCGCAACATGGCGACCATCGGCGGCAACATCATGCAGCGCACCCGCTGTACGTACTTCCGTGACGTGACAGCGGCCTGCAACAAACGTGAGCCGGGCTCGGGTTGCGCGGCGCGGGAAGGTTACAACCGCACCCACGCGATCCTGGGCACCTCCGACGACTGCGTGGCCACCCACCCCTCCGATGTGGCCGTGGCCTTCGCCGCACTGGAGGCGAACGTGCACCTGCTCGGCCCGGACGGCGCACGCAGCATCCCCTTCGCCGACTTCCTGCTGCGGCCGGGCAGCACCCCGAACCGCGAACAGGCCCTGCGCAAGGGCGAGTTGATCACCGCCGTGGAGATCCCAGCCCTTCCGCGCCCGTTGAAGTCCGGCTATCTGAAGGTGCGTGACCGGCAGTCGTACGAGTTCGCGCTGACCTCGGCGGCCGTGGCCCTGCACATCCGGGGCGGGGTGATACGGGAGGCGAAAGTGGCCGCCGGCGGCGTCGGCACCGTGCCCTGGAAGCTCCCCGCCGTCGAGAAGCACCTCGTCGGCGAGCGGCCCTCGCCGTCCCTGTGGGCCGAGGCCGCGAAGCGGGCGGCCGACGGGGCCCGCCCGCTGGAGCACAACCGCTTCAAGGTCGAGTTGCTGAAGCGCAGCGTCGAGCGCCAGCTGCGCATCGTAGGAGGTACCAAGTGAGCCCGCAGCCGCAGGCAGCCGTCGGATCGCCGCTGTCCCGCGTGGACGGGCGGCTGAAGGTGACCGGCAGGGCGACGTACGCCGCCGAGCACGACATCGAAGGCGTCGTCCACGCCGTCGTCGTCGACAGCACCATCGGCCGCGGCCGGATCACCGGCATCGACACCCGCGCCGCCCTCGCCCAGCCCGGCGTACTGAAGGTGATCAGCCACCTCAACGCACCCGTGCTGCCCTACCGGGGCAACCCGGAGTCGTTCGATCCGCCGGGCAGGCAGCTGCGGGTCTTCCAGGACGACCGGGTCCTCTTCCGCGGTCAGCCGGTTGCCGTCGTGGTCGCCACCACACTGGAGGCCGCCCAGCACGCGGCGGAGCTGGTGGACATCCGCTACGACGCCGAGAAGACGTCGACCGACATGGCCTCCGCGCCGGCCGGCGAGCCCCAGGCCTATGCGCGGGGCGACGCGGACAAGGCGTTCGCCTCGGCCCCCGTGAAGGTGGACGCGACCTACCAGCAGGCCCGCGCCCATCACAACGCGATGGAACTGCACGCCACCATCGCCCGCTGGGACGGCGACAAGCTCACCCTGTGGGACAAGACCCAGTGGCCGAAGGGCACGCAGAAGGACATCGCCGCCGTCTTCGGCATCCCGAACGACTCGGTACATGTCATCTCCCCGTTCGTCGGCGGCGCGTTCGGCAACGCGATACGCGCCTGGCCGCACATCACCATCTCGGCCCTCGCCGCCCGCGAGACGGGGCGTCCGGTCAAGCTCATGCTGACCCGCAGGCAGCTGTACTTCGGAGTGGGCTACCGGCCCTCGTACGAGTACCGGGTGCGCCTCGGCAGCGACCAGCGCGGCCGGGTGAGCGCCATGCTCCAGCACCTGAAGGCCGAGACCTCGACCTACGAGAACTTCACCGAGAGGGTCCTGCACACCGGGCAGATGCTCTACAACGCGCCCCACGTCAGCCAGGACTACCGGACCGTGGCGCTGGACGTGAACACGCCCATCTGGATGCGCGGCCCCGGCTTCGCCACCGCCGGCTTCGCCATCGAGTCCGCGATGGACGAACTCGCCCACGAGCTGGGCATCGACCCCATCGAGCTGCGCCAGCGCAACGAACCCGAGGAGGACCCGGCCGAGCAACTGCCGTTCTCCACCCGGAGGCTGCGCGAGTGCTACACCGTCGGCGCCCGCGAGTTCGGCTGGCACCGCCGCAACCCGCGGCCGCGCTCCACCCGCGACGGCGACTGGCTGATCGGCACCGGCATGGCCGCCGGCACCTACGACGTCTTGCGGAACGCAGCCCAGGCCCGGGTCAGGCTGGACGCCGACGGCACCGCCCTGGTCGAGGCCGCGACCAGCGACATGGGCCCTGGCACCTACACCTCGCACACCCAGGTCGCCGCGGACGCTCTCGGCCTGACCATGCGCAATGTCACCTTCCGGCTCGGCGATTCCACCATGCCGCCGACCCCGCCCCACGGCGGCTCGCAGACCATGACCAACGTCGGCTCCGCCGTCCAGGACGGCTGCGACAAAGTACGTCTGCAGGCGATCAAGCTCGCCGTCGAGGACCGGCGCTCACCCCTGTACGGCGCCGACGCCAGCGACATCGTGGTCCGCGCCGGACGCCTGCACATTCAGCGCGACCCGGCACGCGGGGAGACCTACCGGCAGCTGCTGGCCCGTAACAACCGCACCCACCTCGAAGTCCTCGGTACCTGGACCCCCGGCGAGGCCCGCCACTCCATGTACACCTACGGCGCGATCTTCGCCGAGGTCGCCGTCGACGCCCGACTCGGACTGGTACGGGTGCGGCGGATGCTCGGAGTCTTCGACGCGGGCCGCATCATCAGCCCCAAGCTCGCCGACAGCCAGGCCCTCGGCGGCATGGTCGGCGGCATCGGCCAGGCACTCCTCGAACACACCGTCACCGACCACCGCGACGGCCGGATCGTCAACGCCGACTTCGCCAACTACATGGTCCCGGTCAACGCCGACATCCCCGACCTGCGAGGGATCTTCCTCGACGGCGGTGAGGACCTGGACGCCGACCCCATCGGCGTGAAGGGACTCGGCGAGGTCGTCTACATCGGCGTGGCCCCCGCCATCGCCAACGCGGTCTTCCACGCCACCGGCCGCCGCGTCCGCGAACTGCCCATCACCGCCGAAGCCCTGCTCTGAGCACCTGACTGTGAGTCCTCGCCCGACCGTCCGGCGGCCGACCTGACCCC
>NZ_JBHUQX010000269.1:0-13283 GCF_042674225.1 Streptomyces sp. NPDC056948 | reverse complement strand
TGCTCGGTGGCGCGGATGCCGTCGATCTCCGGCATGCGCACATCCATGAGGACGACGTCCGGCCGCAGGTCCCGTACGACAGAGACGGCCTCGGCGCCGGTGGCCGCCTCGCCCACCACCTCCAGGTCCGGCTCGGCGGAGAGGATGGCGCGCAGCGCGGTGCGCACCATGCGCTCGTCGTCGGCGAGGACGACACGAACGGTTGCGGGGCGGGTCATGCGGGTCCTTTCATCGGCAGGCTCACGTCCAGCCGCCAGGTCCGGTCGGCCGGTCCGGCCGTCACGGTTCCGCCCAGCAGCCTGGCCCGGTCCGCGATGCCGCGCAGCCCGTGGCCGCCGCCGGGCCGGGAGGGCGCGGGGCCGGTCACCGGATTCTGCACGGTGATCTCCAACCGCCCGCCCGCCACCGCGATCCGCACGTCCACGGCGACCCGGTGCCCGGCGTGCTTGAGGGCGTTGCTCAGCCCCTCCTGCACGATGCGGTAGGCCTCGCGGGACAGCAGCGGAGGCAGTGCCTCCGGGTCGGCGCCGACCGTGGCCGTCACCCGGGCCCCGCTCGCCCGGGTACGGGACAGCAGGCCGTCGAGGTCGCCGGCGAGGGTAGGCGCCGGGGCCGTCCCGGGGCCGTCGCCCTCGCGCAACACGCCCAGCACGGCGTCGAGTTCGCCGACGGTACGCCGGGTCGTGTCCTCGATCGCGGCAAGGGCCTCGCGGACGAACTCCGGGTCGGAGTCGAGGACCCGGCGTGCCGCGCTCGCCTGGAGGGTGACCGCGCTCAGCGCGTGCCCGACCGAGTCGTGCAGTTCCCGCGCCAGCCGGTTGCGTACGGCGAGGTCGGCGGCGCGTGCCTCGGCGGCCGCCAGCCGGCCCTCGGGAGACGGGCCGAGCAGGTCAGGCGCCCAGCGGGCCAGCAGCGCACCGCCGCCGGCCGCGCAGCCCGCGAGGGCGACGAGCATCGCCGCGCCCGCGACGGGCGAGAGCGCCAACACCCAGGCGTGGTCGAAGACTTCGGGCACCCCGAGCGGGGTGCCGCGCAGCCCCGCGAAGAGCGGCAGCACGATCAGCACGACGGCGAACGGCGGCACCGCCAGCGACATCCCCGCGATGATCCCGCCGAACCCGAGATGGAGCGTGAACCAGGCCGCCGTACGCCCCTTCTCACCCCGCGTCCCGGCCGGCCCGAAGGCGAGCCGGTCCGCGTCGACACCGCACAGCCAGCGCACGGCGGCGGCCTCCAGCGGCCGGGTCAGCGGAAAGACGGACGTGACGGCGGCGATCGGCAGCCCCACCCCGAACGAGGCGAGCTGGAGGGGAAAGGACCCGAAGACGTCCGTGGCGCCGGTGGCCGGGCCGATGATCACCGAGCCCACCAGCACATACGGCATGGCGAGCGCGCCGCCGAGGATCAGATGGACCCAGCGCAGCCGCGCCCGCCGGCCGAACAGCAACCGGGCGGCCTGTCTCACGCCGTCCGCCGTGCGGCCCTGGCCGAGCGCTCGGCGAAGTAGTAGACGCCGATGGCGGCGACGAGGAAGCCGACGAGCATCTGCCCAGCGTAGGCGAGGCTCATCAGCGGCGTCGGACGGTCGGCGAGGTCCTCCACACCGCCGAGGGAGGCCAGCGACAGCCAGCCGCCCCAGCAGGCCACGGCACCCGAGCCGACCCAGGCGAGCCCGAGCGGCACCGCCACGGGCAGGGCCCGGCCGCGCCGGAACGCCAGCAGGAAGCCGCCGGCCACGGCCGCGACGAGGAACATCACGTACACGGCCTCCAGGACGTAGAAGTCGGCGGTGCGGTCCGCCGCCCGGCCCTCGCTGAGCCCGGCGGTGACACCGCAGGCCCACAGCAGGTGAACGGTGAGCGGCAGCAGGGCGAGCACGGCGGCCGCGACGGCCAGGGCGCGGTGCGCGGGCCCGACGACTCCGACGGGCAGCTCCCACACCCGGCCGCGCCACAGGTGCCCCCAGCGGTCGCGGGCGTAGAGCACGAACAGGGCGCCGAGAGCGATCCCTTGGAGGATGAACCCGGTGTACACCACGGTGAACACCCATGCGTGGAGGAAGGAGTCATGGCCCTGGTCCGGCGCCGCTCCGCCGCCGAACGCCTTCACGACCAGTTGCGCCGGGAACCCGGTCATGATCGGCGCGAGCAGCCCGGTGGCGACCCACACGGGCAACGCCAGCAGCCAGGCGGGCACTTTCAGCCCCCACGGCCGGGTCAGCACCAGCGCCAGCACGATCACCGCGCTGTCCAGCAGCACGGAGAGGCCGTTGATCACGGCCATGCCGACACGGTCGTCGAGCAGTGCGCTCCCCTCGGGGATGCCGATGTGGCTTCCGGCGATCCAGGCGGCCTTGAGCCCGAGGTACGGCAGGCAGGAGAGGACGGCGACAGCACGCAGAATCTGCCGGGGGCGGCTCGAACGGACGGCGGGTCGGGGAGCGGTGAGGGGAGTGATCGACTGCGTCATGCGATCAGGCTCCAGCGCGGGAGGCGGACGGCACGTCCTGCACGGTGACGATCCGCCTCCGCCGGACGAGGGAGAGGCCGCTCAGCCCTCCAGGAGCAGCACCGTCTCGTCGATCTCGGCGTCCCGGGCCTGGGCGTACCCCGTGGCCGACGCCACGGTACGGAACCCGCACTTCTCCAGGACACGCAGCGACCCCACGTTGTCCGAAGCCGCCCGCGCGTAGAGGGGACGCTCGCCCAGCTCCGTGATCAGCGCTCGCAGGGCCTCGGTCGCGATGCCCTTCCCCCAGTACGCGCGGTCGATCCAGTACGTCACCTCGCGCTCGCCCGGCTCCCCGTACAGCGCCGCGCTGCCGACCACGTCACCGTCGGCCAGCACCGTGCGGACCACGGCGGACGAGGAGCGGATCCGGGCCCAGTGGGCGTCGAAGGCGTCCCGGTCGGCCGGATTCTCGGGGGTGAAGGCCGCCATGTGCAGCGCCTCGGGGTCGTTCATCTGCCGGAAGAAGACCGGCAGATCGCTGTCGTGGACCTCGCGCAGCTCGACATTCATGCCTCAGAGCCTACGGGTGGCCAGTGTCAGCCGGTCCCGCGCGTCGAACAGCGCGTCCTTCACGAGCTGTTCGTGCGCCGGGGTCAGCCGGGCCACCGGCACCGAGCAGCTGATCGCGTCCCGCGCCGGAGTGCGGTACGGGATCGCCACGCCGAAGCAGCGCAGCCCCAGGGTGTTCTCCTCGCGGTCCACGGCGAAGCCCTGCTCCCGCACCTGGTGCAGCTCCTCGATGAGCTTCTCCCGGTCGGTGATCGTGTGCTCGGTCAGCGCGGGCAGCGTCTCCGGGAGCATCTTGCGGACCTGCTCGTCCGAGTAGGTGCTCAGCAGCGCCTTGCCGAGGGACGTGGAGTGCGCGGGCAGACGGCGGCCGACCCGGGTGAAGGGGCGCAGATAGTGCTGCGACTGGCGGGTGGCGAGGTAGACGACGTTCGTGCCGTCCAGGCGGGCGAGGTGGATCGTCTCCGTGGTGTCGTCCGAGAGCCGGTCCAGCGTCGGGCGGGCCGACGCGACCACCTCGTCGCCGTCGATGTACGACGTGCCGACCAGCAGGGCCCGGACGCCGATGCCGTACCGCGTGCCCGTCGCGTCCGTCTCCACCCAGCCCAGCTCGACCAGGGTGCGCAGCAGCATGTACAGGCTGGACTTGGGATACCCGACGGCCTCCTGGACCGCCGCGAGGGAGTGCATTCCGGGCCGGCCCGCGAAGTACTCCAGCAGTTCCACGGTCCGCACCGCGCTCTTGACCTGCGCACCGCCGCCTGTCTCGCCTGCCGACATCGCCCTTGACCCCTTCGTTCGACGAGAAGCTGGAGATATAGTCTCCGACAGCATTCATCATCAGAGACAGCGTTCAGTATATCGAACATCCCTGGTGATGACGTACATACTGCGGCATTGCATGCGGCAACGAATGTGGAGGGACCCGCGGTGGCAGCAGCACCAGTCTGGAGTGTCGACCCCCGAACCGGGAAGCAGCGCGAGCAGGTTGCGGTGGAGGCCACAGCCCAGGAGGTGGACGCCGCCGTCCGGGCCGCGGACGAGGCGCGGGGCGCACTCGCCGACCGTGCCGTCCGCTCGGCCTTCCTGCGCACCGCCGCCGACGAGCTGCAGGCGGCCAAGGACGGTCTCGTCGAGACCGCCGACGCCGAGTCCGCGCTCGGCCCGGTCCGGCTGACCGGCGAACTCGCCCGCACCTGCTACCAGCTGCGGGCCTTCGCCGACATAGTCGACGAGGGCGCCTTCCTCGACGTCGTCATCAACCACCCCGACGACACCGCGACCCCGCCGGTCCCGGACCTGCGCCGCTACAAGGTGTCGCTGGGCGTCGTCGCCGTCTACTCGGCGTCGAACTTCCCCTTCGCCTTCTCGGTCGCGGGCGGCGACACCGCGAGCGCCCTCGCGGCCGGCTGCCCGGTCGTCGTCAAGGCCCATCCGGACCACCCGGCCCTGTCCGAGTACGTCGCCAAGGTGCTGCGCCGTGCCGCCGCCCGGCACGACATCCCCGAGGGCGTCGTCGGGCTGGTGCACGGCTTCGAGGCGGGCGTCGAGCTGATCAAGCACCCGCAGGTCACGGCGGCCGGCTTCACCGGCTCGGTGCGCGGTGGCCGTGCCCTCTTCGACGCGGCGGCCGCCCGCCCCGTCCCGATCCCCTTCCACGGCGAGCTGGGCTCACTGAACCCGGTCGTCGTCACCGAGGCCGCGGCCGCCGAGCGCGCCGAGGCGATCGGCGCGGGCCTCGCCGGGTCGATGACGCTGGGCGTCGGCCAGTTCTGTGTGAAGCCGGGCCTCGTCCTCGCCCCCGCCGGCGCCGCCGGTGACGCGCTGCTGAAGTCCCTGACCGACGCCGTCAGCGACACCGACGCCGGAGTCCTGCTCGACCACCGCATGCGGGACAACTTCGTCGCGGGCGTCGCCGAGCGCGCGCGGCTGTCCGACGTGGAGTCGCCGGTCACGCCCGGCTCGGGCGGCGAGCACACCGTCAGCGCGGGCTTCCTCACCGTCCCGGCGAGCAGGCTGGCCGCGGAGGGCGAGCACGATCTGCTCCTGGAGGAGTGCTTCGGGCCGGTCACGGTGGTGGCCCGCTACGAGGACGACGCCGAGGTGAGGGCGGTGCTGTCGCGTCTGCCGGGGAACCTCACGGCGACGGTGCAGTTGTCCGAGGGCGAGGCTGCGGGTGAGGGCCGGGGGTCCGAGATCCTGGCGGAGCTGACGCCGCTGGCCGGGCGTGTGCTGGTCAATGGATGGCCGACGGGTGTGGCTGTGGCTCCCGCCCAGCATCACGGTGGGCCGTACCCGGCGACGACGTCGACGTCCACGTCGGTGGGCGGTACGGCGATCGAGCGGTGGCTGCGGCCGGTGGCGTATCAGAACGCGCCGTCCGCGTTGCTTCCCGCGGAGTTGCGGGACGAGAACCCGCTGGGGCTGCCGCGGCGGTTCAACGGGCGTCTGGAGCGGTAGCGCCGTGGGGGTGCGGTGAGCTGCGGTCTGCCGGTTCGTTGTGGTTGATCGCGCAGTTCCCCGCGCCCCTGGAGGGCGGACCTGAAAGAGTTGGTCGGATGGATCTGGAACTTCCCGAACTTCCTTTCGGCCTGCGTACTTATGGGCCCGACGGCCATTGGTCCTACGAGGACGGCGTGCTCTCCGGGTGGGCCGGGCCCAGGCAGGACCGGTTCGTGCCGCCGACCGGTGAGGGGCTGGACCCCGCCTCCGACGCGCCGCGGCTGCTCGGGGCGCCCGAAGGGGACTTCCAGCTGATCGCCAAGGTCACGGTCGGCTTCGGTGCCGCCTTCGACGCCGGGGTGCTCTACGTCCATGTGGGGGAGCGGGCCTGGGCGAAACTCTGCCTGGAGAACTCCCCGGACGTCCCCACCGTCTGCACGGTCGTCACCCGGGGCCACTCCGACGATGCCAACTCCTTCACGGTCGACGGCAGTTCCGTCTGGCTGCGGATCAGCCGCACCGGCCGGGCCTTCGGCTTCCACGCCTCCCGCGACGGCGAACACTGGACCTTCGTCCGCCTCTTCACCCTGGGCGAGGAGAAGGAGACGGGCGCGGCCCTGGTCGGCTTCATGACGCAGTCCCCGATGGGAGGGGGCTGCGTGGTGACGTACGACCACATCGAGTTCCGCCCGAACTGGCCGAAGGACCTGCGGGACGGCTCCTGAGGCCCGCCGGGGAACCGCGCCCCCACCGGACACGTCCTCCGCGGCATGATCGAAACGAACCGGACCGCCGCACCCCTGGTGATCAGGACCGCCCTGCCCGCCGAGGCCGAGGAGATCGCCGCGCTGCATCGGCGGGCCCGGGCCACGTACTACCCGGACGGGTTCCCGGACGACGGTGCCGACTGGCCGGGCAGGTGGCGGGAGGCGATCGGGCGCACCGACGGGCGGGTGCTGTGCGCGGTGCGTGACGGGCGCCTGGCCGGGATCGCCTCCTTCCGCACGGCGGAGGGGGCTCCCGCCGGCACCGTCACGCTGTTCCAGTTCCATGTCGACCCCGGTCACTGGCGCTCCGGCATCGGCACCGCCCTGCATGCCGCCTGTGCGGAGGAGTGGCGGATCGACGGGGTGCGTACGGCCGGGCTCGACGTGCACGTGGACAACGACCGGGCACGGGGCTTCTACGGTCGCCAGGGCTGGATACCGGACCCGGGGTCGCCGGCCGGCCCGGGCGATCACCACATGAGGCTGTGCTTCGCCGTGCCCGGGGAATGAAGGCCCCTGCGGGAATGAAGCCCCCTGCTTGAACGTTCATGCACTCGGCGGAGGGAGTCTCCGTACCCGTACGAGCTGGAGAGAGCCGAGACATGCGCGTCGAGATCTGGAGCGACATCGCCTGCCCCTGGTGCTACGTGGGCAAGGCCCGCTTCGAGAAGGCGCTGCGGGACTTCCCGCACCGCGACGAGGTCGAGGTCGTGCACCGCTCCTTCGAGCTGGACCCGGGCCGCGCCAAGGACGACATCCAGCCCGTGATCACGATGCTCACCAGGAAGTACGGGATGAGCGCCGCGCAGGCCGAGGCGGGCGAGGACAATCTGGGCGCGCAGGCCGCCGCCGAGGGGCTGGACTACCGCACCCGGGGCCGCGACCACGGCAGCACCTTCGACATGCACCGCCTGCTCCACCTCGCCAAGGAGCACGGCCGCCAGGAGAAGCTGCTCGACGCGCTGTACCGGGCCAACTTCGCCGAGGAGCGCTCGGTCTTCGGCGAGGACGAGCGGCTCGTGGAGCTTGCCGTGGCCGCCGGGCTCGACGCGGACGCCGCCCGTGCGGTGCTCGCCGACCCGGAGGCGTACGCCGCCGAGGTCCGGGCCGACGAACGGGAGGCCGCGCAGCTCGGCGCGAACGGTGTGCCGTTCTTCGTGCTCGACCGCAAGTACGGCGTCTCCGGCGCCCAGCCCGCCGAGGTCTTCGCCCAGGCCCTGACGGAGGCCTTCGGTGAGCGCGCGCCGCTGAAGATCGTCGACAGCGGAGCCACCGACGGCGCCGACGGCGCGGACGCGTGTGGTCCGGACGGCTGTGCGGTGCCCCAGCACTGAAACCCGCAGGTCGGGGCGTATCCATAAGCGCTTCTTAGCGACATCACGCAGATACCGGCAATGGACGGGGGGTTCCCCGGGGACGCAGAGTGGTCCCATGGAGACCTTCGAGAACCTCGTCCGTGCCGAGTTCACCCCGAAGCAGACCTACCTCAACACCGCGAGCAACGGGCTCCTGCCCGCCCGTACCGTCACCGCCCTGCACCAGGCGGTGCGGATGCGTGCCGAGGGCACGCCCCTGGGTCCCCTGTACGAGGACGCGGAGGCCGCCCGCGCGTCGTTCGCCCGGCTGGCCGGGGTGCCGGCCGAGCGCGTCGCGACCGGCGCCTCGGTCGCCGAGTACGGCGGTCTGATCGCCGCCTCGCTGCCCGCCGGTGCCGAAGTCCTCACGGCTGAGGGCGACTTCGCCTCCCTGGTGAACCCGTTCCACGTGCGCGGCGACCTCAAGGTGCGCGCCGTGCCCCTGGAGCGGCTCGCCGAGTCGGTCCGCCCCGGCACCGCGCTCGTCGCGGTCAGCATCGCCCAGTCCGCCGACGGCCGGCTCGCCGATCTGCCCGCCGTGCGCGAGGCGGCCCGGGCGCACGGGGCCCGCACCTACGTCGACGCCTCCCAGTCCGCGGGCTGGCTGCCGATGGAGGCCGACGCCGACGACTTCCTCGCCGCCGTCGGCTTCAAATGGCTCATGGGGCCGCACGGAGCCGCGTTCTTCGTCGCCCCGCAGGACTTCGGCGGGCTCACCCCGCTGCTCGCCGGCTGGGTCGCCGGCGAGGTCCCCTGGGACAGCTGCTACGGCCCCGTCGAGCAACTCGCCCGGTCAGCACGGCGGTTCGACATCAGCCCGGCCCTCTTCACCTACGCCGGGCTGCGCGCCTCACTGGCGCTGATCGAGGAACTCGGCGTCGACGCCGTGCACGCCCACGATCTCGCGCTCGCGGACCGCTTCCGCGCCGGGCTCGACGGGCTGGGCCACGCGCCGGTGTCCGCGCCGGGCTCGGCGATCGTGTCCGTGCCGGGACTCGGCCACCGGCAGGGCGAGCTGAGCCGGGCGGGCATCCAGGTGTCCGACCGGGCCGGCAATCTGCGGGCCGCGTTCCACCTCTACAACACCCCGGCGGACGTCGACCGGCTCCTGGACGTCCTCTCCGGCTGAAGACATGACCGGGCCGGGCCTCCCGTCCCACACGAGGAGGCCCGGCCCGGTGCTCAAAAGGGGCGTCACCGCACCGGCGTGAACTCCCGGGAGCCGATGAACTCGGGTCGCCGAACCGGAGCCGCGAACGGCTCGACCGCCGTGTTCTCCACGCTGTTGAACACGATGAACACGTTGCTGCGCGGGAACGGCGTGATGTTGTCGCCGGAACCGTGCATTGCGTTGCAGTCGAACCAGGTCGCCGAACCGGCCTTGCCCGTGAACAACTTGATGCCGTGCTGCGAGGCCATCTGGCTCAGCGCCTCGTCCGAGGGCGTGCCCGCGTCCTGCATCTGCAGCGACTTCTTGTAGTTGTCCTTCGGCGTCTCGCCCGAGCACCCGAGGAACGTCTTGTGCGACCCCGGCATGATCATGAGACCGCCGTTGGTGTCGTAGTTCTCGGTCAGCGCGATCGAGACCGACACCGTACGCATCCGCGGCAGACCGTCCTCGGCGTGCCACGTCTCGAAGTCCGAGTGCCAGTAGAAGCCACTGGCCCCGAAGCCCGGCTTGACGTTGATCCGCGACTGGTGGACGTAGACGTCCGAGCCGAGGATCTGCCGCGCCCGGCCGACGACCCGCTCGTCGCGCACCAGCCTGGCGAACACCTCGCTGATCTTGTGCACCTCGAAGACCGTGCGGATCTCCTTGGACTGCGGCTCGACGATCGACCGCTCGTCGGCCCGCATGTCCGGGTCGTGCACCAGCCGGTTCAGCTCGTTCCGGTAGACGGCGACCTCGTCCTCGTTGATCAGCTCGTCGATGGCGAGGAAGCCGTCACGCTCGAACGACAGCAGGTCGGCCGGCGCCACCGGGCCCGGGGCGTCGGGCGCGCCCCAGACGACCGGGTCCTGTCGCGGCGTCAGCACCTCGGCGGCGCCACGACTCGGATAGAGGTCCGGCATACGGGTGGTGGTGTCGTAGGTGGCGGTCATGGAGCGTCACACCTCCTCGGTGAGCAGCGGGTATACGCCGTTCTCGTCGTGGTCCTCCCGTCCGGTGACAGGCGGGTTGAAGACGCAGAGGCAGCGGAAATCCTGCTTGATCCGCAGCGTGTGCTTCTCGTGCCCGTCCAGGAGGTACATGGTGCCGGGCGTGATCGTGTACGACTTCCCAGTCTCGTGGTCGGTCAGCTCGGCCTCACCCTCCACGCAGACAACGGCCTCGATGTGGTTCGCATACCACATCGATGTCTCCGTACCCGCGTACAGGACCGTCTCATGCAGGGAGAAGCCGACCTTCTCCTTGGCGAGGACGATGCGTTTGCTCTCCCACGTACCGGACGCCGACTTCACATGCCGGTCGGTACCTTCGATCTCCTTGAACGAACGGACAATCACGGTGCTGCGATGCCTCCTAGGTGAGTGCTGCTCGGTTGGTGTGTCAGGCGGTCTCTCGGACGGCGCGGGCCAGCGTCCGCAGGCCCTCGTCCAGCTCTTCGGGGGTGATGGTGAGGGCGGGGAGCATCTTGACGACCTCGCTCTCGGGGCCGGACGTCTCGATCAGCAGCCCGAGCTCGAAGGCGCGCTTGGCGACCTTGTTCGCGCGCTCCTTGTCGTGGAACTCCAGGCCCCACACCAGGCCGCGGCCCCGGTACTCCTTCACATCGGCCAGGTTCTCCTCGGTGATGGAGATCAGCGCCTGCTCGACCTGCTCGCCGCGCTTGCGGGTCTGCTTCTCCATCGCGGAGCCGTCGGCCCAGTACGTCTCCAGGGTCGCGGTGGCCGTGACGAACGCGGGGTTGTTGCCGCGGAAGGTGCCGTTGTGCTCGCCGGGCTCCCAGACGTCGAGCTCGGGCTTGAACAGGCACAGCGACATGGGCATGCCGTAGCCGCTGATCGACTTCGAGACGGTGACGATGTCCGGCACGATGCCCGCCTCCTCGAAGGAGAAGAAGGCGCCGGTACGGCCGCAGCCCATCTGGATGTCGTCGACGATCAGCAGCATGTCCTGCCGCTGGCACAGCTCGGACAGGGCGCGCAGCCACTCGGGCCGGGCCACGTTGATGCCGCCCTCGCCCTGCACGGTCTCGACGATCACGGCGGCCGGCTTGTTGAGGCCGGAGCCCTGGTCCTCCAGCAGCCGCTCGAACCACAGGAAGTCCTCGACCGTGCCGTCGAAGTAGTTGTCGAACGGCATGGGCGTGCCGTGGACCAGCGGGATACCGGCGCCGGCCCGCTTGAAGGCGTTGCCGGTCACGGCCAGCGAGCCCAGCGACATGCCGTGGAAGGCGTTGGTGAAGGACACGATCGACTCGCGCCCCTTCACCTTCCGCGCCAGCTTCAGCGCGGCCTCCACGGCGTTGGTGCCGGTCGGGCCGGGGAACATGACCTTGTACGGCAGGTCGCGCGGCCGCAGCAGCAGGTTCTGGAAGGCCTCCAGGAACGTGCGCTTGGCGGTGGTCGACATGTCGAGCCCGTGCGTGACGCCGTCACGCTCCAGGTAGTCGATCAGGGCGCGTTTCAGGACGGGGTTGTTGTGCCCGTAGTTCAGTGACCCCGCTCCGGCGAAGAAGTCGAGGTACTCATGGCCGTCCTCGTCGTACATACGGCTGCCCACGGCGCGGTCGAAGACGGTGGGCCAGCCGCGGCAGTAGCTGCGCACCTCGGACTCAACGGTCTCGAAGACACTCAGGTCGGGCTGGGTGATGGTCACGACGAATCGCTCCTCGGTACGTGGGGGAAGTCTGCGGGAGTGGGGGCGGTGCGGGAAGTCAGTGGGGCAGCGGGCCGATGCGGTACAGGACCTCGGGGTCGTGCGGCCCGTCGGGGAACACGGCCGTGTCGAAGAGCACCTCGCGCTCCAGCCGGGCGCCGTGGCGCTCGGCGAACGACGTGAACAGGCGCTCCGAGGCGGTGTTGCCCGGGGTGATGGTGGTCTCCACCGTCGTCACCTCGCACTCGGCCACGGTCCGGGCGACCAGACCGTCGAGCAGCGTGGCGGCCAGCCCGCGCCCGCGGTGGGCCTCGTCCACGGCCACCTGCCAGACCAGCAGGGTGTGCGGGTTGTCCGGCCGCACGTACCCGGTGACGAAGCCCATCGGCTCGCCGTGCTCGTCACGCGCCACGGCCGACGTCGCCGCGAAGTCGCGGCACCACAGCAGATAGCTGTAGGACGAGTTCAGGTCGAGAACCTTCGAGTCCTTCGCCATCCGCCACAGTGCGGCTCCGTCGGCCACGGTGGGACGGTCGATTTGCGGATCTGCTTGTACGGCAGTCATACCAATTGAATTTACCCAGAGAAATTCAAAATCGCATCGCCAGCTGGGGTTACGTATGAGCCATGACTGTGTTATCGCGCGGGCGCGAGTCTTTGGGTGCGGGAGTGGTTGAATGTCCGATATTGTACCGGGAATAAGGGGCGAAGCGGTCACAGTGTGTAACGCGTCACAGCCATGTAATCACCACGAGATCTGCCCGAATTTCCCCGCCGGGTGTCCTCAAAATCTCTGGGTTTAGGACCAGGAAAAGCGGGCAGAAGAATACGGGAAGCTCTTCTCTGGTGAATTCCCAATTGTGGCACAGCTTACATACGGTAGGCGACGGAAAACCAGGTGTAATTCAGGCCCCGGTCACTCCGTCGATGCTTTCCCGCAGGAGATCGGCGTGGCCATTGTGCCGTGCGTACTCCTCGATCATGTGAATCAGCACCCAGCGCAGGCTGACCTCCATCCCCGGAACCGGCCCCTCGGCGACCCGCCCGACGTGGTCCAGCGGCAGCCCCGCACACAGCTCCCGCCCGCGCGCGATCTCCCGCCGCCAGATCCTCAGCGCCTCGTCGAGACCCCGCTCCGGATGCAGCGCGTAACCGGTCGGGTCCTCGAACAGGGGCGGTACGCCGAGACCGGCGGTGACCCGCTGGAACCAGTTCCGCTCGACCTCGGCGAGGTGCTGCACCAGCCCGAGCAGGGTCAGCGCGGACGGCTCGGCCGACGGGATCCGCACCTGCGCGTCGTCAAGCCCCGCGCACTTCAGCGCCAGCGTGGCCCGGTGAAAGTCCAGCCAGCTCTCGAGCATGGCCCGTTCGTCACCGCTCAGGTGCGGCACGGGACGGCCGTCGGGGAGGGTCAGCGGGCGGTCGGCAGGTGTGTCGGTGGTCATACGGGGAGCATGGCACGGGCCCTCCAGCCCGTCCGGCGCTTGAGGACGAGGCCGTCCAGGCCGAAGCGGGGGTCTGGGGGCGAGGCCCCCAGCGGGGTCGCAGGGGCGGAGCCCCTGGAGGCAGGGACGGGAAGGGGCGGCGGACGAAGAGCCGAAGCCTCAGCCCCCGACTACCGCCACGCCCCCTCCACGGCCCGCAGCGCCCCCTCCACATCCACCCGCAGCCCCTGCTCGGAGAGCGCGCCCCCCAGCGCCGCCAGGCTCGCCCGCACAGCGCCCGGCGTCGCATCCGCCCCGTAGTGGTTGACCCGGATCATCTCCTTGGCCAGCGCACCCCCGCCGGCGGCGACCGGCAAGGCCGGATCCGACTTCAGCGCCCTGGCCACCAGCTCCGACGCCACCACCCCGGACGGCGCCCGGAGCGTCGTGGCGA
>NZ_JBHUQX010000268.1:0-13357 GCF_042674225.1 Streptomyces sp. NPDC056948 | reverse complement strand
GTGCCGGGCCGTCGGCCTTGAAGGGGCCGGTGGCCCGAGGTGATGGCACGGGGGCGTGCCCCGGGCGGGTGGTCCGGCCTGTGGATAACTTCGGGGCTGTCGGTGGCGACCCCTATCGTGGGGGCAGTGGTCGAGGGACGACGTACGGGGGACAGGACGATGGGTGGGACGGGCGGTATCGCTGAGATGTCAGTGACGCAGAGCGAGGCGCTGGCCACGCTGCACCGGGTCTTCGGGTACGAGGCCTTCCGGGGCGAGCAGGAAGCGGTCATCGAGCACGTGGTCGCGGGCGGTGACTCCGTCGTGCTCATGCCGACCGGCGCCGGCAAGTCCCTGTGCTACCAGGTCCCGGCCCTGGTCAGGCCCGGCACGGGTGTCGTCGTCTCCCCCCTCATCGCCCTGATGCAGGACCAGGTGGACGCCCTGCGGGCGCTCGGCGTGCGGGCCGGGTTCATGAACTCCACGCAGGACTTCGACGAGCGGCGTCTGGTGGAGGCCGAGTTCCTCGCGGGCGAGCTGGACCTGCTGTACCTGGCACCGGAGCGGCTGCGGCTGGACAGCTCCCTCGATCTGCTCTCGCGCGGCAAGATCTCCGTGTTCGCGATCGACGAGGCGCACTGCGTCTCCCAGTGGGGCCACGACTTCCGGCCCGACTACCTGACGCTGTCGCTGCTCGGCGAGCGCTGGCCGGACGTGCCGCGGATCGCGCTCACCGCGACGGCCACGCGCGCCACGCACCAGGAGATCACCGAGCGGCTGAACATGCCGACGGCCCGCCACTTCGTGGCCAGCTTCGACCGGCCCAACATCCAGTACCGGGTCGTGCCGAAGGCGGACCCGAAGAAGCAGCTGCTCAGCTTCCTGCGTGAGGAGCACGCGGGCGACGCGGGCATCGTCTACTGCCTGTCGCGCAACTCCGTCGACAAGACCGCCGAGTTCCTGAGCCGCAACGGCGTCGAGGCGGTGCCGTACCACGCGGGCCTGGACGCGGGCACGCGCGCGGCCCACCAGTCCCGCTTCCTGCGGGAGGACGGCCTGGTCGTGGTGGCGACCATCGCCTTCGGCATGGGCATCGACAAGCCGGACGTCCGCTTCGTCGCCCACGTCGATCTGCCCAAGTCGGTCGAGGGCTACTACCAGGAGACGGGCCGGGCCGGCCGTGACGGACTGCCGTCGACGGCCTGGATGGCCTACGGGCTGAACGACGTCATACAGCAGCGCAAGCTGATCCAGTCCGGCGAGGGCGACGAGGCCTTCCGGCGGCGGGCCCAGTCCCACCTGGACTCGATGCTGGCGCTGTGCGAGACCGTCCAGTGCCGCCGGGGTCAGCTCCTCGCCTACTTCGGCCAGGACCCGGACCCGGCCGGCTGCGGCAACTGCGACACCTGCCTGACCCCACCGGAGACCTGGGACGGCACGGTCGCGGCGCAGAAGGTGCTGTCGACGGTGGTGCGGCTGCAGCGCGAGCGGGGCCAGAAGTTCGGCGCGGTGCAGATCGTCGACATCCTGCTGGGGAAGCGGACCGGCAAGGTGATCCAGTTCGACCACGACCAGCTGTCGGTGTTCGGCATCGGCGAGGAGCTGACCGAGGCCGAATGGCGGGGTGTCATCCGGCAACTGCTGGCCCAGGGACTGCTCGCCGTGGAGGGCGAGTACGGCACGCTGGTGCTGACCGAGGGCAGCGGGACGGTGCTGCGGCGGGAGCAGGAGGTGCCGCTGCGCAAGGAGCCGAAGAAGCCGGTGACCTCCCGGTCGGGGTCCTCGTCCTCCGGCTCCGGGCGGGGCGAGCGCAAGGGGAGGACGGCTGCCGCCGAGCTGCCCGAGGAACTGATGCCGGCCTTCGAGGCACTGCGCGCCTGGCGGGCCGAGCAGGCGCGCGAACAGGGCGTTCCGGCCTACGTCATCTTCCACGACGCCACGCTGCGGGAGATCGCCACCGTGTGGCCGGCGTCGGTGGCCGAGCTCGGTGGGATCGGCGGAGTGGGCGAGAAGAAGCTCGCGACGTACGGGGAGGGTGTGCTGGAGGTCCTCACCTCGCTGGGCGGACCGCCCGGCTCGGCTCCGGCTCCGGCTGCGGCGCCCGGCCAGGCTCCGGGACATGCCCCCGGCCCCGGCCAGGACCCGGGCGGGCCGGACGACTGGCCGGAGATGGCTGAGGAGCCGGAGCCCGACTGGATATAGGGCCGGGCTCCGGCAGGGGCAGGGCAACGGCAAGGCATCCGCAGGGCCTCGCCAGGGCTGAGTGTCAGCCGACGGCGGCGGTCACAGCGCCCGTGCCGCGTACGCCCTGACATCCGCGTCGGAGTCCGTCGTCGCCGTGGCGAGGGCCGCGCGGGCCTCCTCGGCGGTGCGGTGCCGGGTCAGTGCCAGGACGGCGGCCTTGCGGACGTCGGCGTTGGCGTCCGCGAGGGTCTTGGCGAGGGCGGGGACCGCCACGTCCGGGTCGGCGACGGACAGGGCCGTGGCGGCTCCGGACCGTACCTGCCAGGCCGATTCCGACAGGGCGGCCACGGCACGCGAGGTGAGGGGCGCCGGGCAGCCGGTGGTGCCCAGCGCACCGTAGGCCGCCGCCCGCACCAGGGCGTCGGGGTCGTCGAGGAGGCCGGTGAGGGCCGCTTCGATCGCGTCGGCGGCGGCATCGGAGCCGGCCGGAAGGTCACCGGACAGTCGCTCGGCACCCACCGTGGCCAGTCCCTTGGCGATCGCCACCCGGACCTCGCGGGACGGGTCGGCGACCGCCGCGCGGGCCAGTTCCTCGGCGGCGTCCACCGACACCAGCGCGCGTACGGCCTCGATTCGGACGGCGATGTCGGCGTCGGCCACGGCGTCCGCGAACAGGACGGCGTCTCCGAGGCGCAGGGCCCGCAGGACGTCCAGCGCGGCGGCGCGGACCACCGGGTCGGGCTCGGCCAGGGCGGCGGCGAGGCCGTCGCGCAGGTCGGGCTCGGGCGGGAGCGTCTCGACGAGCTCCCGCAGCGACGCGGCCGCGGCCGCCCTTACCTCGGCGGCGGTGTCGCGCAGGGCGGAGGCGAGGGCGCGGCCTGTTCCCGGCGGCAGCGTCTCGGTGAGTACGGCGACCGCCTCGCGCCGGACGGCGGGAGCCGGGTCGGTCAGGTAGGGCTGAAGGGCGTCGAGTTCGGGCTCCTCATCGGCCAGGGCGACGAGTTCGAGGAGACGGGCGGAGGACTGCTCGGGGGCGGGAGCGGGGGACGAGGACGACGCAGTCTGCTGCGGCTGCTCAGCCTCGGCCCCGGCCGCCCCCACCTGGGCAGCCACCGGAGCCACATCCCGTGGCCCCGCCATCGCCACGTCCTCGGCGTGGACCTCGCCGATCAGACGGGACGCGCCGCCCACGGGGGTGAAGCCGTCGACCGGAACGAGATAGGGAGCCACGGGACGGGCCGTGAACTCCATCGCACCAGAGGGGGACTTGTGCAGATCGAGGTGGTGGAACCAGGACGCGTCGTCGCGCTGGGGGTGGTCGAGGCGGTCGTGATAGAGGCCCCAGCGGGACTCCGTGCGGGCCAGGGAGGACCGGGCGGCCATCTCCGCGCAGTCGCGGATGAAGGTGACCTCCGCGCAGCGCATCAGTTCGTGCGCGGTGTGGGCGCCCATCTCGGCGATGTCGGTGTGCATCCGCTCGAACGCCTCCAGGGCGAGCGACAGCCGGGCGCCGGACTTCGGCGGGGCCACGTAGTCGTTCACGAAGCGGCGCAGCTTGTACTCGACCTGGGGCTGCGGCGGGCCGTCGGGGTTGCGCAGCGGGCGGTAGATCAGCTCGTGCGCCTCCCGGAGCTGCTGCGCCGGCAGGTCGCCCGCGTAGGCCTGGTACTGGGAGGCGTCGGCACCCGCGAGGTCGCCGTAGACGAACGCGCCGATCATGTAGTTGTGCGGCACACAGGCCAGGTCGCCGGCCGCGTACAGCCGGGGCAGGGTCGTGCGGGCGTGGTCGTCCACCCGGACTCCGGAGGCGGAGTGGCCGCCGCACAGGCCGATCTCGGAGATGTGCATCTCGATGTCGTGGGTGCGGTAGTCGTGGCCGCGGCCGGAGTGGAAGGTGCCGCGGGTCGGGCGTTCGGTCGAGTGGAGGATCGTCTCCAGGGCGGAGACCGACTCCTCGGGGAGGTGGCTCAGCTTCAGATAGACCGGGCCCCGGTCGGACGCGACCTCCGCGGCGAACTCGGCCATCATCTGGCCCGACCAGTAGTCGGAGTCGACGAAGCGCTCGCCGTGCCGGTTGACCTGGTAGCCGCCGAAGGGGTTGGCGACATAGGCGCAGGCCGGGCCGTTGTAGTCCTTGATCAGCGGGTTGATCTGGAAGCACTCGATGCCGGTGAGCTCGGCGCCCGCGTGGTAGGCCATGGCGTAGCCGTCGCCCGCGTTGGTCGGGTTCTCGTAGGTGCCGTACAGGTAGCCGGAGGCGGGCAGGCCGAGGCGGCCGCAGGCGCCGGTCGCGAGGATCACCGCGCCCGCGCGGACCTGGACGAACTGCCCCGTGCGGGTGTTGAAGCCGGCCGCTCCGACCGCGCGCCCCTCGGCCGTGAGGACACGCACCGGCATGACCCGGTTCTCGATGCGGATCTTCTCCCGCATCTCGCGCCGCCGCAGCTGCCGGTACAGGACCTTCTTGACGTCCTTGCCCTCCGGCATCGGCAGCACGTAGGAGCCGGAGCGGTGGACCTGGCGGACCGAGTAGTCGCCGTGCTCGTCCTTCTCGAACTTCACGCCGTACGACTCCAGCCGCTGCACCATGCCGAAACCGCGGGTGGCGGTCTGGCGGACGGTGGACTGGTCGACGATGCCGTCGTTGGCGCGGGTGATCTCGGCGACGTAGTCGTCGGGTTCGGCGCGGCCCGGGATGACCGCGTTGTTGACGCCGTCCATGCCCATGGCGAGCGCGCCGGAGTGGCGGACGTGCGCCTTCTCCAGCAGCAGCACGTTCGCGCCGTGCTCGGCGGCGGTCAGTGCCGCCATGGTGCCGGCGGTGCCGCCGCCGATGACGAGGACGTCGCAGGTCAGTTCCTCGGCGTCGGCGAGGGACGGGACGGCCAGAGAGGTGTCCGCAGGGGGGTTCACGGAGGTGGTCACCGGGGTGCCTTTCACGTACCGAGCGAGGTGAGGACGTCGCGCCGCAGGGCCACGCGCGCCGGGTCGTCGTGCGCGCCCCGGTCGCGCGGGCGGGGCACGTCCCGTACGGCGACGAGGCCGCCCGCACCGAGCAGGGCGACACGGTCGCCGAGGAAGAGGGCCTCGTCCACGTCGTGGGTGACGAAGACGACGGTCGCGCCCGTGCCGTGCAGCACCTCCACCAGCAGGTCCTGCATGCCCGCCCGGGTCTGGGCGTCGAGCGCGCCGAACGGCTCGTCCATCAGGACGGCGCGCGGGCGTGCGGCCAGGGCGCGGGCAAGCTGGACACGCTGGCGCTGCCCGCCGGAGACCCGGTGCGGCAACTGCCGTGCCCGCGTGCCGAGTCCGACCCGCTCCAGCCACGCCTGGGCCTGTTCCCGGCGCTCGGCGCGGGACACGCCACGGATGGCGAGGGGCAGTTCGACGTTGGCGCGCAGGGTGCGCCAGGGGAGCAGGGCGTCCTCCTGGAAGACCAGGGCGCGATCGGCGGCGGGGCCGATCAGCGGCTGCCCGTCCTGGGTGATCTCCCCGGAGAGCGGTGACAGCAGGCCGGCCAGGGTGCGCAGGAGGGTCGACTTGCCGCAGCCGGAGGGGCCGACGACGGTGAGGATCTCGCCGGGGGCGACGTCCAGGTCGACGTCGTCCAGGGCGGGTGCGCCGGGGCGGCCGAGGGAAGCGCCCGTCAGGGTGAGCCGCGTGCCGCGCACCGGCGGGCCGGCGACGGCCTCGGACGGGGCGCTCGGGGCGGACTCCTTCGAGGCGCTCACGCCGGTCTCGGGCGAGGTGCCGACGGTCTCAGACGAGGTGCTCATCGCGTGCCTCCTCGGATACGGGTCCGCCGGAAGCGGCGGCGGGGGCGGCCGGCGCGGGCTTCACGGACCGGGCGGGCCGGGGCGGCCGGGCGCCCGGGACGTAGGCGGTGCGGGGCAGCCAGCGAGTGAGGCGGCGGCCCAGCAGTTCCACGGCGGTGGAGGTGAGCCAGCCGAGCACGCCGATGGTGACCATGCCGACGAACACACCCGGGTAGTCGACGACGGTGTAGTCCTGCCAGGTGCGGTAGCCCACCCCGTACTGGCCGGAGATCATCTCGGCGGAGATC
Organism: Streptomyces sp. NPDC056948; assembly: GCF_042674225.1. Lineage (NCBI taxonomy): Bacteria > Bacillati > Actinomycetota > Actinomycetes > Kitasatosporales > Streptomycetaceae > Streptomyces > Streptomyces sp. NPDC056948. Next base: position 7,131 of record NZ_JBHUQX010000268.1, on the reverse strand, counting down.
ACGCAGATCCAGGACACGCCGATGCCGACGGACAGGCCGCCGAACACGCCGGGCAGCGCGCCCGGCAGGACGACGGAGCCGAGGATCCGCCACCGGCCGCCGCCCATGGTGCGCACCGCCTCCTCCCACATGGGGGTCAGGGCGCGCACCGCGTGCCGGGTGGAGACCAGGACCGGGAAGAACGCGGCGGTGCAGGTGATGAAGACGATGCCCTGTTCGTTGGAGGGGAAGAGCAGGATCGCCACGGGGACGAGGGCGATGGCCGGCACCGGGCGGATCACTTCCAGCACCGGGCCGAGCAGGTCCTCGGCGAGCCGCGAGCGGGCCACGAGCACGCCCGTGGCGACGCCCAGGACGGCGGCCAGGAGGAAGCCCGTGAGGATCCGGGTGAGGCTGTCGGTGAGGTCCGTCCAGTAGTCCGGCCCGGACAGCCGGGCGGCGAAGGCCCGGGCCACGTCGGTGACCGTCGGGAACTGCGAGAAGCGCAGCCACAGGTCGACGTTCAGGCTGGTCAGCGCCTGCCACAGGCCGAGGGCGACGGCCAGGGAGGCCACGCGGAGCACATAACGCCTCACGACGCCTGCTCCAGAGCGTCGGTGTAGGAGACGACCCGCGCCCCGCCGTGCCCGGCGATGTACGCCTGCGCGGTCTCCGGTGCGACGAAGGGCAGCAGCTTGGAGCCGTCGGCCACCCACACGGCCTTGTCGGCGAACCACAGGGTGCCGGTGGTGGTGTCGGGGACGTAGGCGGCGCGGACGGCGTCGCGGTGCCCGGCCACGTAATGCAGCAGTCGGGAGGGGGAGGTGAAGGTGACGGTCTTCGAGGCGCCCTTGGGCCAGGCCTCGCTCGCGGCCGGCGCGGGCTTCGTGGCGAGATGCTTGGCGTACGCCGTCGGGCCGAGGGCCTTCTTCACGTACTGGTCGTCGACGAAGGAGTCGACGTCCACATCGCCGGTGAGCTTGGCCGACTTGAGGATCGAGACGTCCTTCTTCAAGGCGGAGACGAGCTGGGGCTTGATCGCCGGGTCGAAGGTGGCGATGCCGTGAGCGCCGTTGTAGAGGTAGACGACCTCGGCGGGCAGGCCGGTCGCCTTCGCGACCTTCTCGGCGGCGTCCACCGGGTGGTCGTTCAGATAGTCCGTCGCCTCCGCCTGCGCCTTCAGGAACGCGTCCAGCACGGCGGGCCGTTCCTTGGCGAAGTCCTCGCGGGCGGTGACGCCGTGGAAGGTGGGCAGATTCAGCCGGGCCCCGTCGTACAGGGCCTTCGCCTTGCCCTGGTAGGCGAGCAGGCCCGGCCAGGCGACGAACTGGGACAGCGCGTCCGCGCTGCCCGCGGTGAGGGCCGAGGCACCGACGGAAGGCTGCTGGTTGAGTTTCTCGATGCCGCTGTTCGGGTCGATGCCGGCGCGCTGCAGGGCCCGTACGAGGGTGCCGTCGGCGGCCGAGCCGACGCTCGTGGAGACCTTCTTGCCCTTCAGGTCCTTCAGGGTGGCGAGCTTGGAACCGGGCGCGGTGACGATGGTGTTGAGGCCGCCGCGGAGGTTGTAGCCGGTGGCCGAGACCAGACGGGTGGGGCTGTTGAGCTGCTTGCCGCGGGCCGCGTTGATGAGCAGTGGGAAGTCGCCCATCGAACCGATGTCGATCTTCCCGGCGGTCATCTGGGCGGTGATGGGGGCGCCGGTGGCGTAGTCCTGCCAGTCCACCTTGTACTGGATGCCGTCGTGGCGGGCGTTGAGCTGTTTCTCGAAGTAGCCCAGCGAGCGGAGCAGGGTGCCCGCCGTGACGGTGTTGATCGTCCTGGACTGGTAGCCGACGGTGACGGTGACCGTGGAGCCGCTGCCGGCCTCGGCGTCACCGCCGCAGGCGCTGAGCGGGAGCAGGAGGACGACGGCGGATACTGCGACTGCTGTGCGTTTCATGAGGGTTCGGGCCTCTCACCGGAGCAGATAGGGCATGTTGACCGTGACGGCTCCGGTGGGGCATCGGGCCGCGCACGGGCCGCAGTACCAGCACTCGTCGACATGCATGTACGCCTTGCCGTTGCTCTCGTCGATGGCGAGGGAGTCCAGCGGGCACATGTCCACGCAGAGCGTGCAGCCGTCGATGCACTTCGACTCGTCGATGGTCACGGGCACGTCGGCCCGCTGGGGCACCAAGGGCATGGCTGTCTCCAGGAATCTGCGCGAGCGGGGTGGTTACTGGGACCGGTGCAGCAGGCCGCTCATGGTGATGCGGTCGCCGCGGAAACGGATGAACTCCAGGTCGACCGGGCGGCCGTCCGCGAGGTGGGTGAGGCGTTCCAGCATGAGGACGGCGGCGCCGCGCGGGGCCTCGAGCACGGCGGCCGAGTGGGTGTCCGCGCTGACCGCTTCCAGGGTGATCTCGGCGTGGCCGAGGGGCTGGCCGGTGACGGCTTCCAGGAGGCGGAAGACGTCGGTGTTCTCCAGGTCGGCGCCGAGCAGTTCGGTGCCGATGTCCAGAGGGATGTAGGTGAGGTCGAGGGACAGGGGGAGGCCGTTGAGACGGCGCAGGCGTTCGATGTAGAGGACGTCGGTGCCGGGCGCGAGGTGGAGGCGTTCGGCGACCGGCGCGGGTGCCGGGGCGGGGCCCATGGTGCGGACCTCGTTGGTGACCCGGCCGTGTTCGCGGAGGGTTTCCGCGAGGCCCATCAGGCGGTCGAGACCGTGGGGGTACTTGTGGGCCACGACCACGGTGCCGACGCCGGGCTGGCGTTCCACGAGGCCCTCGGCCCGCAGCAGGTCGAGAGCCTCGCGGACCGTGTTGCGGCTGGCGCCGTAATCGGTGGCGAGGGTCGACTCGTGAGGGAGGGTGCCGCCGGGGAAGGCGCCGGTGAGCAGCTGCTGGCGGAGCAGGTCCGCCAGTTGCCTGGCCCGGTCGGCACGCAGCCGTCGCCGCGCGCGGTGGGCGGCGACGGTGGTCGCGGCTCCCTGTCCGGCGTGGTCTCGGCTGCGGTCGATGGGCATGGATCGGACCATACCTATCCGGTAGGAAAAGTAGTGTTGCGGGAATGTTGCGCCACCGGGAATGTGACCGGTTCGACTGTTGAGCTGCGGCTTCGGCGGGCCCGTGGAGAGATCCGCCACCACGGCGCGGGCCGGTACGGCTACGACAGCGCCGTCAGGCCCGGGGCGAACGCGATCAGCAGGGGCAGCAGCGGTACGAGCGCGGCCGTGGTGGTCGTCAGGGCCCGGTGCCTGCGGCCCAGCCGGGGCGGCGGTTCCAGGAGCCGGTCGACCCGTTCGCCCAGCAGCCGGTGGCTGGAGGCGCAGGACAGGACGCCGCGGTGCTGGTTGAGCTCGATCAGGGCCAGTGCGGTGGTCAGGTGGCCGCAGCGCCGGGAGGCGGTGTCGTCGGCGGCCAGTTCGACCAGGCGGTGGGTCTGGTCGCAGAAGTGGGCGAACAGCGGGATCCGCGGGAAGCCGGTGGCCAGGGCCGTGGACAGGTGCAGCAGCCAGTCGTGGCGGGCGCGGGCGTGGCCGCGCTCGTGGGTGAGGACGGCGTCGAGCTGGTGGCCGGTGAGACGGTGCAGGGCGCCCGTGGTGACGATCAGCTGGGACGGACTGCCGGGCATCCACCAGGCGTCGGGGTACTCGTCCTCCAGGACCAGGAGGGGCCCGCGGGCGGCGGGCAGGCCGGCCGGCAGGTCGGGGGCGCGTTCGCGAAGGTGGGCGCGGGCCTGGGCGCGGCGCCGGCGCGTCTCCACGAGTTCGCGCGCGAGCATCGCGGTCGTCCAGGCGGCGCCGCAGGCCAGCAGCAGGGTGAGGGTGGCGGCCCACGGCGGGGCGGTGGAGAGGTCGTACGCCGCGGTCACGGCGGGCGGCGCCGGGGCGAAGAGCTGGGCGCGGACCGTGCCGAAGACGGCGGCGGCGCCCAGGGCGAGAGCCGTGACGCAGCACAGCAGGACGGTGGCGACCAGACACTGCCACACCCACAGCGCGACCACCGGTTCCCGCTCGGGCCACGCGGACCGGGTCAGCGCCCGGGGCGCGGGCACGGCGGCCGTCACGGCGACAACGCTCAGCAGGAGCAGGCAGACGGTCATTGCCACGGGCTCCGGTTCCTGGTCGGAAGAGGGGCGGCTACGGGTGGTGCGGGGGAGAGCGGCTGCTGTGCGCACCGGTGCCACGGCCGAAGTGCTCGCCGAACGTGCCGTGTACCGCGCGCGGGCGGACACACCGCCCGACGCCCAGTATGACGGGCCGGGCGGTGTGAGTCAGGGGTCGAACGCCATCGGAAGAGCCGGGAGGGGCGACTGTCGGCCAGACTCGCCCCCGCCGCGAGGCTTCACTCCGGTCCCGGTGTCACCCGCCCCGTCACCTCGCCGAGCCCCACCCGCACGCCGTCCGGCCCCGGGGCCCAGGCCGAGAGGGTCACCACGTCGCCGTCCTCCAGGAACGCCCGCTTGCCGTCCGGGAGTTCGAGGGGCTCGCGGCCGTTCCAGGTCAGCTCCAGCAGTGAGCCGCGCTCCCGGTCCGCCGGGCCGCTGACCGTGCCCGAGCCGTACAGGTCGCCGGTGCGCAAGGAGGCGCCGTTCACGGTCATGTGGGCGAGCTGCTGGGCGGCCGTCCAGTACATCGTGGAGAAGGGCGGCTCGGAGACAACGTGGCCGTTGACGGAGACGGTGATCCGCAGGTCGTAGCCGCCGGGCTCCTCGTCGCTGTCGTCCAGGTACGGCAGCAGCTCGTGCGTCCGGGCCGGCGGGGCCACCCGGGCGTCCTCCAGGGCGTCCAGCGGGGTGATCCACGCCGACACCGACGTGGCGAAGGACTTGCCGAGGAACGGGCCGAGGGGGACGTACTCCCAGGCCTGGATGTCGCGTGCGGACCAGTCGTTGAGGAGGCAGAGGCCGAAGACGTGCTCACGGAAGCCGTCGAGGGACACCGGCTCGCCCATCCGGGACGGCGCGCCGACCACGAAGCCGACCTCCGCCTCGATGTCCAGGCGGACGGACGGGCCGAACACGGGAGCGGCGTCGGTGGGCGCCTTGCGCTGGCCGGAGGGGCGCAGGACGTCCGTGCCGGAGACGACGACCGTGCCGGAGCGGCCGTGGTAGCCGATCGGCAGATGCTTCCAGTTGGGGGTCAGGGAATCGGCGGCGTCGGGGCGGAAGATCTGGCCGACGTTCCGGGCGTGGTTCTCGGAGGCGTAGAAGTCGACGTAGTCCGCGACCTCGAAGGGGAGGTGCAGGGTCACCGAGGACAGGGGGTGGAACAGCGGTTCGACGGTCTCGCGGTGGGACGGCACGGTCACCCAGGCGGTCAGCGCCCGGCGCACGTCCGACCAGGCCGTGCGCCCCGCCGCCAGCAGCGGGTTGAGGGTCGGCCGGGCCAGCAGGGCGGCGTACGGGGAGCCGAGCGCGTGGGCCGCGGCACCGGCGTCCAGCACATGGTCGCCGAGCCGGACGCCCACGGACCGGTGGGACGAGCCGGGGAGGGAGAACACGCCGTACGGCAGATTGTGCGGGCCGAAGGGGTCGCCCTCGGGGACATCGAAGGGGGGCATCGGGTGCTGCCTCGCTTTCGGGTGTGCCATGTCGTCGCCACGTGTTCGTGGTCATGCCACACGTTACGGGTGGCACGCCGGTCATGGGCAGAGTCCGAGGAGGCGGACACGGACGAACGGGGCAGGTGGGTGCGGGGGTGCCCGGACGGTGCGACTCAGGCGCGGCGGACGAGACGCCACTTTCGTACGTGCCGGAAGTTATCCACAGGACGCGACGCAATCTTGACGGAGCGGTGCGAACGGGGCGACTCTGGGCGGGTGCCGGAAGGCCTCGGGGAGGGGGCGTTCCCACGGCACACCAGGGGGGCGGATGGCCATAGGGGAGGCCGGTCCGGGCTCGGTACGGCGTGGTCCACAGCCGAAGCGGCTGGAAGAGACCATGCGCGTCCGGCTCGGCCGGGAATGTGTGTATGTACCGTCGTGCCGTTTCGGGCTGTACGTGGCGCTGCGCCACTGGTGCCCGCCCGGCGGACGGGTGTTGATGTCGCCGGTCAACGACGACGTCATCTTCTTCGTCGTGCTCGCGGCCGGACTGCGTCCGGTGCAGGCGCCGTTGAACCCGCTCGACGCGTCCATCGACTTCGATGCCGTGCCGGAGGAGACATGGCGCTCGGTGTCGGCCGTGCTCACGACGAACCTGTACGGGAACCCGGACCCGGCGCCGCGCCTCAGGCAGAAGTGCGACGCGCTCGGGATCCCGCTGTTCGAGGACGCGGCGCACGCCATCGGCAGCAGGGTGGGGGACCGGCCGGTCGGGGCGTGGGGGGAGGCATCCGCGTTCAGCCTGTCCAAGCATGTGGGCGCCAAGGCCGGAGGCATGCTCTCGCTCGCCGATCCGGGGCTGCGGGACGCGGTGGAGAAGACCTGCGCGGGGCTGCTCGTCCCGCGCCGGATGAGCTCCGAACTGGCTTACGCGATACGGCCGTTCGCGGAGGCGACAGTGCGCGGGCTGCGACTGCGGCGCGCCGCCTGGGCCGCGATCCGGCTGCTGGGCCTCGCGGACCGCGACGAGATCCGGATGCCGCTGCGCCCGGACGAACTCGCCCAGGCCGAGAGCCGGGCGCCCGGGCTCGAGGCGCACCACCCTTGGGTACGGGTCGACATGCACGACTACCGCCAGGAGTCCGGCCTCCTGCGGCTGCGGCGCATCGGGCGCAAGCTCGACCGGCTCGACGACGTGCTGGACGCCTGCCGGGCGGGTACGGAGCTGCTGCTGTCCACGCCCTGGGCCAAGCCGCGCGACGAGTACGGCACACAGCCGCTGTTCCGCGTCCCGCTGTTGGTGGCGGACCGGGACGCGGCGATCGCGGCACTGGCACGACGGGGCATCGTCGTCGGCTACCTCTACGACCCGCCCCTGGACGACTACGCCGGTGCGGAGTTCACCGACCCCTCACCGGCCCCCGAGGCGGCCCGCTGGTTCGCGCGGCACGCGCTGCCCGTGGACCCGCTGCGGGCACGCACGGTCGTCGAGGTGCTGGAGCGGTCGGGGGCACAACCGGCCGAAGCGCCGGGGGAGCTGTCCAGGAGCAGGCCGACACCGGGAGGGCTGGGTTAGTCCCGTGGCTGAGATCCAGGTGCACGAGCCCGCCCCCACGCGCGCCGGAGG
>NZ_JBHUQX010000267.1:0-13398 GCF_042674225.1 Streptomyces sp. NPDC056948 | reverse complement strand
GGGTGCGCGAGATGGCCGAGTCGGCGTGGCGCGGCTGGCTGCTGCACCACGGCTCCTGAACGGCTCCTGACGCGCTGAGGGCGCCCTGACCTGCGCATCGTTTCCGCAGGTCAGGGCACATGACAACGGTGTTCAGTGCCGCGTTGCACATACCCCCTCCCCGTAGTTCACTGGGGTGCCCGGGCAGGATCGGACGGACACAGGAGGCGGCTTTCATGGGGGCTGGGCACGATCACGGGCACGCGCACGGAGCGTCGGCCGGTGGTACCGCGACGTCGGCGTACCGCGGCAGACTGCGGATCGCGCTGGCGATCACGCTCGGCATCGTGGTGGTCCAGATCGTCGGCGGGCTCCTCGCGGACTCGCTCGCGCTCGTCGCGGACTCGGCGCACATGGCGACGGACGCGCTGGGCCTGGGCATGGCGCTGCTCGCGATCCACTTCGCGAACCGCCCGCCCAGCGACCGGGCCACGTTCGGCTACGCACGCGCCGAGATCCTCGCCGCCCTGGCCAACTGTCTGCTGCTGCTCGGGGTCGGCGGCTACGTCGTGTACGAGTCGGTCCAGCGCTTCATCACACCTGCGGAGACCCAGGGCGGGCTCACCGTCGTGTTCGGCGTGATCGGCCTGGTCGCCAACATGGCGTCGCTGGCGCTGCTGATGCGCGGCCAGAAGGAGAGCCTGAACGTGCGCGGCGCGTTCCTGGAGGTGGCGGCGGACGCGCTGGGCTCCGTCACGGTGATCGTCTCGGCCACGGTGATCATGCTCACCGGCTGGCAGGCCGCCGACCCGATCGCCTCGCTGGTCATCGCCCTGATGATCGCGCCACGCACCTGGAAGCTGCTGCGCGAGACGCTCGACGTCCTACTGGAGGCGGCACCCAAGGGCGTCGACATGGCGGAGGTACGGGCCCACATCCTGGCGACCGACGGGGTGGAGGACGTCCACGACCTGCACGCCTGGACGATCACCTCGGGCATGCCGGTGCTCTCGGCGCATGTGGTCGTCAGCTCGGAGGCGCTGAGCTCGATAGGCCACGAGAAGATGCTCCACGAGCTGCAGGGCTGCCTCGGGGACCACTTCGACGTGGAGCACTGCACCTTCCAACTGGAGCCGACCGGGCACGCGGAGCACGAGGCGCACCTCTGCCACTGACGCGGTGGCTGATGAGGTGTCCGAGGCTGGTGGGGCGCATTCCGATCCGAGTGCGCCGGGGGACGCAGCGCTACGGCGCACGCCCACGCCCTGCCCCTCCCCGCACCGGCAGGGACGATTTTCGGCCCATCGCGCCGGGCACGATCAGCTCCTGGGTCCCTCTTCAGGCGTCGAGCGGCGCCGTCCGCGCTCCGCGCTGCCGCGCGGGACATGCGGGCACGCTGCGAAGTGCCGGGAGTGCCGGATTCGTACGGCAGACTTGGGGCGCGAAGACCGATGTGAAGGATGGGTATGCCGATCACACCTGCCACCGCGACGCACAACCCGTCGAACGGCACCGCAGACGCGATTTTGCTGGAACTGGTCGACGAGGACGGCGTGACGATCGGCACCGCGGAGAAGCTCGCCGCCCACCAGCCACCCGGACAGCTGCACCGCGCGTTCTCCGTGTTCCTCTTCGACGAGTACGGCCGGCTGCTGCTCCAGCAGCGCGCGCTGGGCAAGTACCACTCCCCCGGTGTGTGGTCCAACACCTGCTGCGGCCACCCCTACCCCGGCGAGGCGCCCTTCGCGGCGGCGGCGCGCCGGACCTTCGAGGAACTCGGCGCCTCCCCGTCCCTGCTCGCCGAGGCGGGCACGGTCCGCTACAACCACCCGGACCCGGAGTCCGGTCTTGTGGAGCAGGAGTACAACCACCTCTTCGTCGGCATGGTGCAGGCCGTGCTGCGGCCGGATCCGGAGGAGGTGGCATCGACGGCGTTCGTGACCCCGCCCGAGCTGGCGGAGCGGCACGCCAAGGACACCTTCTCGTCCTGGTTCATGACCGTCCTGGACGCGGCCCGGCCGGCGATCAGGGAGCTGACGGGAGAATCGGCCGGCTGGTGACGAAGATCCTGGCGGCACCGCCAGGCAGGTTCTGAGGAACCGGTCAGGCCTTAAGGAAAGCGTGCGGGCTTGAGCGGCAGGGCGGCCCAGATCACCTTGCCGCCGCTCGCGGTGTATTCGACCTCACACCTGCCGCCCGCCTCCCGGGTGACCTCGCGCACCAGGAGCAGTCCGCGGCCGCCGGTCCGGCCGTGGTCGGCCTCCAGGGCGGTGGGCCGGTACGGGTGGTTGTCCTCCACGGACACCCGCAGCCACTCGGCCCCGACGGCCACTTCGACGGCGACCGTCGGCGACAGCACCGCCGCGTGCTTCACGGCGTTCGTCACCAGCTCCGAGACGATCAGCAGCAGCCCCTGGGCCAGCTCGTCCGAGACCGGCACACCCTGACGCAGCAGCAGGTCCCGTACGGCGTGCCGCGCCTGCGGGACCGAGGCGTCGACCGCCGGCGCGGTGAACCGCCAGACCCCCTCGTACGGCAGCGGATCCGCGGGCCCGAGGGGCACCGCGCCGCCCTGTGGACGTGGGCCGGGCCCACGCCCCTCGTCGTCCATCGTCCGGTCGCCACCCTCGCGCTCGATTGTCGCCACATCTCGAGTGTTGGTAACGATGCGCTCCGCACCCCGGGACTGAACAGAAGTCAGCAACTATCGAGCACTTCTGACCGTTGGCGTATGACACGGTCAGTTGTGGGACTGGTCCTGTCCCTGTTGTGCCGTCTCGGCGAACTATTCGGGTTGTACGGGTTTGCCTTCCGGATAGCATCCGGCGCATGGAGCCGCAGTTGCTGTACAGCGTGACCGACTCGGTCGCGACGGTCGTCATCCGCCATCCGGAGAAGCGCAACGCCATGACGGCCGCGATGTGGCGCTCGCTGCCGTCGCTGCTGGAGGGGGCGGCCGGCGATCCGGCCGTGCGGGCGCTGGTGCTCACCGGCGAGGGCCGGACGTTCTGCGCCGGGGCCGACATCTCGACCCTCCGGGGCTCGCCCGAGGAGGCACAGGGTCTCGCCGTGCGGGCCGAGGAGGCGCTCGCCGCGTTTCCGAAGCCGACGCTGGCCGCGGTGCGCGGGCACTGTGTGGGCGGCGGGGCCCAGCTCGCGGCGGCCTGTGATCTGCGGTTCGCCGAGGAGGGCGCGCTGTTCGGTGTGACGCCCGCGAAGCTCGGCATCGTGTACCCGGCGTCCTCGACCGGGCGGCTGGTGTCCCTGGTGGGTCCGGCCACCGCCAAGTACCTGCTGTTCTCCGGTGAGCTGATCGACACGGAGCGGGCGCTGCGCACCGGTCTGGCCGACGAGGTGCTGCCCGAGGGCGAACTCGGCAAGCGGGTCTCCGAGTTCACCCGGATCCTGGTGTCCCGTTCGCAGCTCACGCAGGCGGCGGCGAAGGAGTTCGCGAACGGCGGTACGGACCGGGACGCGCACTGGGCCGGGCAGGCGCGCGCGAGCGGCGACACCGCGGAGGGCGTCGCCGCGTTCCTGGAGCGCAGGCAGCCGCGATTCGACTGGAGTGTGTCTACGTCAGGATGACGTCGGCGTGCGAGCGGAGCAGTTCGACGAGGTACGCGGGGGCCTTCTCGGGCGATCCGGCGTCGTAGGGCGGCTGCGGGTCGTACTCGGTGGCGAGCTGGACCAGCTGGGCGTGTTCGTCGCCCGCGATCCGGCCGAGGAGGGTCAGTCCCATGTCGATGCCGGAGGAGACGCCGGCCGCGGTGACGTACTTGCCGTCGGTGACGACCCGCTCCCCCGTGGGCTCGGCGCCGAAGCGCTTCAGCTCCTCCAGGGTCAGCCAGTGGGAGGTCGCGCGGCGGCCCCGGAGGAGTCCGGCGGCGGCGAGCAGCAGGGAGCCGGTGCACACGGACGTCGTCCAGGTGCTGCCGGCATCGGCGGCGCGCAGCCAGTCCAGGAGCGGCTCGTGCGCCATCAGCGCCTCCTGGCCCGGGCCGCCGGGCACGACGACGATGTCCGGGTGCGGTACGTCGGCCAGGGCCCGGTCGGCGGTGAGCGCGAGGTTCCCCGTGTCGTTCCGCACGGGGCCGGTCCGCTCGGCGACGAAGACGGTCTCGGCGTCCGGGAGGCGGCCGAGGGTCTCGTAGGGGCCGACGGCGTCGAGGGCGGTGAAGCGGTCGTAGAGGACGATGGCAATCTGCATGCGGGGTTCCTTCCGTCGATGCGAGTCGGTCGATGCGAGTCGGTTCGAGGCGTTCCGATGGGGCTCAGGGCGTGGTCGCGGGGCGGAAGCGGCGGCGGTACTCGGCCGGGGGCGCGCCGAGGGCTTTGACGAAGGCCCGGCGCATGGCCTCGGGGGTGCCGTAGCCGCTGGCGCGGGAGATCTCCTCGATGCCGTCGGCGGTGTCCTCGAGGAGACGGCGGGCGTGTTCGAGGCGGACCCGGTCCACGTACCGGCCCGGCGTCATACCGGTCTCGGCCCGGAAGGCTCGGGCGAAGTGGCGGGGTGAGAGGCGGGCGCGGGCGGCGAGTGCCTCCACGCAGAGGTCGGCGTCCGGGCGTTCGGTGATGAACCGCTGGACGTCCCGGAGGGGCTCGCGGTGAGCGGTCTGGGCTTCGAGCTGGGCGCTGAACTGGGCCTGGTTCCCCGGGCGGCGCAGGAAGACCACCAGGTGGCGGGCGATGGCCAGGGCGGCGTCCCGGCCCAGGTCCTCCTCGACCAGGGCCAGGGCGAGGTCGATGCCGGCGGTGACACCGGCCGAGGTGGCGATGTGCCCGTCGCGTACGTAGACGGGGTCGGGGTCGATCTCGACGGCCGGGTGGTCGCGGGCCAGCCGGTCGCAGTACGCCCAGTGGGTCGTGGCGCGGCGGCCGTCCAGGAGCCCGGCCGCGGCGAGCACGGCCGCACCGGTGCAAACGGAGACCAGACGCACGGCACGCGGCCCGTGCTCGCGCACCCAGTCGACCAGACGCGGGTCGGGGCTCAGGGAGCCCGGACCGCCGGGGACGAGCAGGGTGTGCGCGTCGGACGCGCCGTCCAGGGACTCGTCGGGCACGAGGGTCAGACCGCTGGTGGTGCGCACGGGCGCGCCGTCCGGGGAGGCCGTGCGGAGCCGGTACGTCCCCGGGGAGAGCAGCTCCGCGCCTGCGAAGACCTCCACGGGCCCCGTGACGTCGAGACTCTGCACGCCGTCGAAGAGGACGGCGAGAACGGTGCGCTGGGCCATGCCCTTGATTCTTCGCGGGCCCGGAGTGTGGCCGCAATGACGAATTCCCCACTTTTCCTGCCATGCGATGTGCGGCCGTAGAGGGCATACCAAGCGGTTGGTAACCTGCCGGGCATGACGACTGCCGCCCTTGAGCCGCACGCCGGCCGACGCTGCCAGAACGTGCTCAACTCTCTGCACGCGACGCACTACTTCTCGCCGGATCTGGGACGGGAAGTGGGTGCTGCCGGGATCACCCATCCCCACGCCGTGAACTTCGCCGTGCGCTCCGCCGCCCTCGGCCCGGTCGGGCCCGGTGCGGTGGCGGCGACCTTCTACAACTACAAGTACGAGCTCGTGGCCCGGCATGTGCCGGCGGTGTGGGAGAGCGCCACACCCGGCCAGGTGCTGGCGGCACGCGCGCGTGCGGTCGACGCGACACTGCGTCGCCTGCTGGGCGAAGAGGCCCTGGCGTCGGCGGAGATGGCCGAGGCCGCGCGGCTCGCGCTGCGCGCCACCGAGGCCTGTTCGCGCGGCGCGAGGCCGCTGTACGCCGCCCATGCCGACCTGCCCGTCCCCGAGGAGCCGCACCTCGCGTACTGGCACGCGGCGACCCTGCTGCGCGAGCACCGGGGCGACGGCCACCTGGCCGCCCTGATGTCCGCGGGTCTTGACGGTCTCGAGGCGATGGTGACCCACACGGCGACGGGCAAGGGCATGGCGCCGAAGTGGGTGTTCACCACCCGGGGCTGGAGCCAGGAGGACTGGGACGCGGCGACGGACCGGCTGCGTGAGCGCGGGCTGCTGGACGCGACCGGCGAGCTCTCCGAGCGGGGCGTCGCCCTGCGCGAGGAGATCGAGCGGGAGACAGACCGGCTCGACCGGGCCCCGTACGAGCATCTGGGCCCGGAGGGTGTGGCCCGGCTGACCGAGCTCGGCGGCGGTTTCGCGCAGGCCGCTCTCGTGGCCGGGGCCTTTCCGGCGGATCTGATCGGCAAGGGCTGAGGGCTGCGGCGCACCGACTGTGAACCACCCCGGGCACGCGTGTTCGGTCGTGACGCATGGTGAAGCGTTAGTGAGGTACCCGCTCTTTACCGGCCAGCGCGGTCGGGAGAGGAAAGGGGAATGAACGTGTTCCGTGCTATCGCAGACGTGCTGCGCCAGATCGGCGGCGCCATCGCCACCGTCGTGACGCTGCCCTTCCGGGCCCTGGCCCGGCTCTTCGGCGGAGCCTCGTCCTCCACCCGCAGCCGCAGGGTCTGATCGGGGGCCACTCCCGACCTGCCGGGCTGCCCTGGACCCCGAGTGTCGGTGTCACCTGCCACAATTGCCGCGCAACCTCAGTGGAGAAGGCGGTACGGGATCGTGACGACACCCGGGTCCAACGGGTCCATCAACGTAGGGTCCATCGAAGGCAGGATCGCCGAGGAGCTCGGCGTACGGGAGCGGCAGGTCAGGGCCGCCGTGGAACTGCTCGACGGCGGTTCTACGGTGCCCTTCATCGCTCGCTACCGCAAGGAAGCGACCGAGATGCTCGACGACGCGCAGTTGCGCACGCTCGAGGAGCGGCTGCGCTATCTGCGGGAGCTCGAGGAGCGGCGGACGGCGATCCTGGAGTCGGTGCGCGAGCAGGGCAAGCTCACCGAGGAGCTGGAGGCAAGGATCCGGGGCGCCGAGACCAAGGCGCGCCTGGAGGACATCTACCTCCCGTACAAGCCCAAGCGGCGCACCAAGGCGCAGATCGCCCGCGAGGCGGGTCTCGAGCCGCTGGCGGAGGGGCTGCTCGGCGATCCGGGCGTCGAGCCCCTCGCCGCGGCCGCCGCGTTCGTCGACGCCGACAAGGGCGTGGCCGATCCGCAGGCCGCCCTCGACGGTGCCCGGGCGATCCTCACCGAGCGGTTCTCGGAGGACGCCGACCTGATCGGCGAGCTGCGTGAGCGCATGTGGGTGCGCGGGCGGCTGGCCGCCAAGGTGCGGGACGGCAAGGAGGAGGCGGGCGCGAAGTTCGCCGACTACTTCGACTTCGCCGAGCCGTTCACCGAGCTCCCCTCACACCGCATCCTCGCCATGCTGCGCGGCGAGAAGGAGGACGTCCTCGAACTGGCCCTGGAGCCCGAGGAGGCCACGGACGGCCCGTCCTCGTACGAGGGCATCGTCGCGAACCGGTTCGGGATCGCCGACCGGGGCCGCCCCGGCGACAAGTGGCTCAAGGACACGGTCCGTTGGGCATGGCGCACCCGCGTCCTCGTGCACCTCGGCATCGACCTGCGGCTGCGGCTGCGCACGGCCGCCGAGGACGAGGCGGTGCGGGTCTTCGCCGCGAATCTGCGCGACCTGCTGCTCGCGGCCCCGGCGGGCACGCGCGCGACGCTCGGCCTGGACCCCGGCTTCCGTACGGGTGTGAAGGTCGCCGTGGTGGACGCCACCGGCAAGGTCGTCGCGACGGACGTCATCCACCCGCACGTCCCGGCCAACCGGTGGGACGAGGCCGTCGCCAAGCTGGCCCGGCTCGCGAAGGAGCACGCGGTCGAGCTGGTCGCCATCGGCAACGGCACGGCGTCCCGCGAGACCGACAAGCTCGCCGGCGAGCTGATCACCAAGCACCCGGAGCTGAAGCTCACGAAGGTGATGGTGTCCGAGGCCGGCGCGTCCGTGTACTCGGCGTCCGCCTTCGCCTCGCAGGAGCTGCCCGACATGGACGTGTCGCTGCGCGGTGCCGTGTCGATCGCGCGCCGGCTCCAGGACCCGCTGGCCGAGCTGGTGAAGATCGACCCGAAGTCGATCGGCGTCGGCCAGTACCAGCACGACCTGTCCGAGCTGAAGCTGTCGCGTTCGCTGGACGCGGTGGTGGAGGACTGTGTGAACGGCGTGGGCGTGGACGTCAACACGGCGTCGGCCCCGCTGCTCGCCCGGGTCTCGGGCATCACCTCCGGCCTCGCGGAGAACATCGTGGCGCACCGGGACGCCAACGGGCCGTTCACGGCCCGGGGCGGTCTGAAGAAGGTGGCACGGCTCGGCCCCAAGGCGTACGAGCAGTGTGCGGGCTTCCTGCGGATCCGCGGCGGTGACGACCCGCTGGACGCGTCCAGCGTGCACCCGGAGGCCTACCCGGTCGTGCGGCGCATGGTGAAGACCAGCGGCCAGGAGGTCGCCGCGCTGATCGGCAACACCGGTGCGCTGCGCTCGCTGAAGGCGCAGGACTTCGTGGACGAGACGTTCGGTCTGCCGACCGTCACCGACATCCTGAAGGAGCTGGAGAAGCCGGGCCGCGACCCGCGTCCGGGCTTCAAGACGGCCGCCTTCCAGGAGGGCGTGGAGAAGATCTCCGACCTGTCGGCCGGGATGGTCCTGGAGGGCGTCGTGACGAACGTCGCCGCCTTCGGGGCGTTCGTCGACGTCGGTGTGCACCAGGACGGCCTCGTGCACGTCTCCGCGATGTCGAAGACGTTCGTCAAGGACCCGCGGGACGTGGCGAAGCCCGGGGACATCGTCAAGGTGAAGGTCCTCGACGTCGACATCCCGCGCAAGCGAATCTCGCTGACGCTGCGGCTGGACGACGAGGCGGCGGCCTCGCAGGGCCAGGGCGGCGGCTCCGGTGAGCGCCGGCAGCGGGGCGGGCGTCCGCCGCAGCAGCGGCAGGGCGGGCGTGGCGGTGGTGGCGGTTCGCGTCAGGCGCCGCCGCCTGCCAATAGCGCGATGGCCGATGCGTTGCGCCGCGCGGGGCTGGCGGACCCCAAGGGGCGCAAGCGCTGACAGCTCCGCCAGGGAGGTTGTGGGGAGCTGCGGGGCCGTTGTGGCTGGTCGCGCAGTTCCCCGCGCCCCTGGGAAAGAGGCGCTTCGCGCCCTTTCCGTTCTAGGGTTGCTGGATGGGTGCCATCACCTGGGAAGTGTCCGGGAGCCAGGGGTTCGAGACCGCCTGGGCCGAGCAGGAGGACGGTGTGCTGCGGGCCCGGGGGCGGGCCGTCGGTACCGTGCCCGAGCCGTACTGGATCTCGTACGAGCTCGAGACGGCCGAAGGCTTCGTGACCCGGCGGTTGAGTGTCACCGCGGAAGCCGAGGCCGGTACCCGCTCGCTCGATCTGCTCCACGACGGTCAGGGCCGATGGACCGGGAACGGCGAGCCGCTGTCCGATGTCGACGGTGCGCTCGACTGCGACCTCGGGCTGTGCCCGCTCACCAACACCATGCCGGTGCTCCGGCACGGGCTCCATCAGGCGCCCGGCGGGCGGGAGTTCCTGATGGCCTGGGTGTCGGTGCCGGATCTGGCGGTGCGGCCGTCACGGCAGACGTACACGCATCTCGGGCCCGGGCGGGTCCGTTTCGCCTCCGGCGACTTCCGCAGCGACCTGGAGTTCGACGAGGAGGGGTACGTCGTGGAGTACCCCTCCCTCGCCACCCGCCTGACGGCCCGTTAGCGCTCGGTCACCTTGCCGTCCGCCACCTCCAGGCGGCGCGTCACATGGACGGCGTCCAGCATGCGGCGGTCGTGCGTGACCAGCAGGAGCGTGCCCTCGTAGGCGTCGAGGGCCGACTCGAGCTGCTCGATGGCGGGCAGATCGAGGTGGTTGGTCGGCTCGTCGAGGACCAGGAGGTTGACGCCCCGGCCCTGGAGCAGCGCGAGGGCGGCTCTCGTGCGCTCGCCCGGGGAGAGGGTCGCCGCGGGGCGCAGGACATGTTCCGACTTGAGGCCGAACTTGGCCAGGAGGGTGCGGATCTCGGCCGGTTCGGTGTCCGGGACGGCCGCGCGGAAGGCGTCGAGCAGGGCCTCCTGGCCGTGGAACAGCTTGCGGGCCTGGTCGACCTCGCCGAGCAGCACACCGGAGCCGAGCGCGGCGTGCCCGGCGTCGAGCGGGACGCGGCCGAGCAGGGCGGCGAGCAGCGTGGACTTGCCCGCGCCGTTCGCGCCGGTCACCGCCACCCGGTCCGCCCAGTCGATCTGGAGGGACACCGGGCCGAGGACGAAGTCGCCGCGGCGCACCTCGGCTTCCCGCAGGGTCGCGACGACGGCGCCCGAGCGCGGGGCCGACGCGATCTCCATCCGCAGTTCCCACTCCTTGCGCGGCTCCTCGACGACGTCGAGACGCTCGATCATGCGCTGGGTCTGCCGGGCCTTCGCGGCCTGCTTCTCGCTGGCCTCGCTGCGGAACTTGCGGCCGATCTTGTCGTTGTCGTTGCCCGCCTTGCGGCGCGCGTTCTTCACGCCCTTGTCCATCCAGGACCGCTGTGTCTGGGCGCGGTCCTGGAGGGCCGTCTTCTTGTCGGCGTACTCCTCGTACTCGTCGCGGGCGTGCCGGCGAGCCACGTCCCGCTCCTCCAGGTAGGCCTCGTAGCCGCCGCCGTAGAGGTTGATCTGCCCTTGGGCGAGGTCGAGTTCGAGGACCTTGGTGACGGTGCGGGTGAGGAACTCGCGGTCGTGGCTGACGACCACCGTGCCGGCGCGCAGACCGCTCACGAAGCGCTCGAGGCGTTCCAGGCCGTCCAGGTCGAGGTCGTTGGTCGGCTCGTCGAGGAGGAAGACGTCGTAGCGGGAGAGCAGCAGGGATGCGAGGCCGGCGCGGGCCGCCTGGCCGCCGGACAGGGACGTCATCGGCTGGTCCAGGTCGACCGCGAGGCCCAGTGAGTCGGCGACCTCCTCGGCGCGTTCGTCGAGGTCGGCGCCGCCGAGCCCGAGCCAGCGCTCCAGGCTCGTGGCGTAGGCGTCGTCGGCACCGGGGGCCGCGTCGACCAGGGCCTGGGTCGCCTCGTCCATGGTCCGCTGGGCCTCGGCGACGCCGGTGCGGCGGGCCAGGAACGCCCGTACGGTCTCGCCGGGCCGGCGGTCCGGCTCCTGCGGGAGGTGGCCGACGGTGGCGGTCGGTGGGGACAGGCGCAGTTCGCCCTGCTCGGGTGCGGTGAGTCCGGCGAGCATCCTGAGCAGGGTGGACTTGCCGGCGCCGTTGGCTCCGACCAGGCCGATCACATCGCCGGGCGCGACGACGAGGTCGAGCCCGGTGAACAGGGAGCGGTCGCCGTGGCCGGCGGCGAGGTTCTTGGCGACGAGGGTGGCAGTCATCAGATCGCTGATTTTAATGGGCCGCTCAGTGGGTCACTGCCGTCACCAGGACACTTCCTGAGGTGCGCGCCACTACGTAGGACCGTCCCTTCGCCGCCCTGGCGTCGAGGGCGATGTGGTGACGGCCCGGTTCGAGGACGCCGTCGAAGATCTCGTGGGTGTGGGTGCGGGAGAGCAGGTCGAGGCGGTACGCGGTGAGGGTGACCCGGCAGGCGGAGGTGACCTCGATGTCCGCCCCGCCGTCGGCGGCGGTCAGGCCGGTGAGGCGGTGCTGTGCCACCGTGCCCCGGTCCAGGGCGTGTTCGATCTGGGCGACGAGGAGGGGGACGATCGGGGCGAGGCCGTCGACGTAGGCGACGGGGACCTCGGCCTGCTCGAAGGCGCGGCGGACGGCGGCACGGTCCCGCTCGCCGGTCGCGCGGCCGAAGGCGACGGCGCCGTAGGCGCGCAGTTCGTCGGCGGGCACTCCGTCGGCGTCGTGGGCGATGTCGGCGCCGACGCCGATGGTGCGTAACGCCGCGGCGAGCTTGGCCAGGACGGCGACACGGGCGCCGATCAGCAGGACGCGGCG
Source organism: Streptomyces sp. NPDC056948 (assembly GCF_042674225.1). NCBI lineage: Bacteria > Bacillati > Actinomycetota > Actinomycetes > Kitasatosporales > Streptomycetaceae > Streptomyces > Streptomyces sp. NPDC056948. The sequence continues at coordinate 1,586 of NZ_JBHUQX010000267.1, read as the reverse complement.
CCGGGTGTCCGGGGCGGAGCCGTTCAGCAGGGCGCTCAGGGCCGCGCGGTACTCGGCGCCGCGGAAGCGGTACGGGCCGATGCCGTGGTAGCCGTTGAGGTCGAGGTCGGCGTGTTCGTCGGTCTGCCAGGCGAAGTCCCGCCAGATGAAGTCCTCGCCGTCCCGCCGGATGACCGCGGTGACGGCTCCGCAGGCCAGGTCCTCGCACTCGGGGCAGCCGTAGACGACGTAGCGGCCACCGGGCAGGGGTGCCGGGCTTTCCAGGAGCAGGCTGCGGACCTGTGCGGTGAAGATGGCGGGCGGGACGTCGGAGGCGAGCGGGGAGACCGCGTCGAGGTCGGAGAGCCGGAACAGCAGCGGGCGTCCGTCGACGATGAAGTCCACGAAGTCCCGGTGGACCTGGTAACCGCCGTCGTGGAGAACTCCGCCGGCCCGCATCGCGGGTGCCAGGCCGAAGGTCGCGTATTCGGCACACATGCTGTGAGTATCCCCACACTGGGCGTGATGTGAGCACGGCATGACACATTCCGCTACGGTCCCGGCATGGCGGGCGAGCGAAGTGACGAGATCCTGGTGGTCGGTGGCGGGGTCGTCGGGCTGACGACCGCGGTGCTGCTGGCCGAACGCGGGCGGCGGGTGCGGGTGTGGACGCGGGATGCCGTCGAGGCGACCACGTCAGCAGTCGCGGGGGCGCTGTGGTGGCCATATCGGATCGAGCCGGTCGCGCTCGCGCGTGAGTGGGCGTTGCGGTCGCTGGAGGTGTACGAGGAGCTGGCGGCGCGGCCCGGACCGACCGGCGTACGCATGGTCGAGGGGGTACTGGGCGAGACCCGTCTCGAGGAGGTCGACGGGTGGCTGGCGGGGCGGGTGCCGGAGCTGCGGCCGGCCACGGCCGGGGAGTACGCGGGGACGGGCGTCCGGGCACGGCTGCCGCTGATCGACATGCCGTCTCATCTGCCGTGGCTGCGGGAGCGGTTCGTGGCGGCGGGCGGGGTGGTCGAGGCGCGTACGGTGTCCTCGTTCGCGGAGGCCGACGCGCCGGTCGTGGTCAACTGCACGGGGCTGGGGGCGCGGGAGCTGGTGCCGGATCCGTCCGTGCGGCCCGTGCGCGGGCAACTGGTGGTCGTGGAGAACCCCGGGATCGACACATTTCTCGTCACCACCGACGCGGCCGGGGACTACGCGTACATGTTTCCGCAGCCGGGCGGGCTCGTCCTCGGCGGTACGGCGGAGGAGGACGCGTGGTCGGCGGAGCCCGACCCCGCGACGGCCGAGGCGATCGTCCGCCGCTGCGCGGCGCTGCGGCCGGAGATCACCGGCGCACGCGTCCTGGAGCACCGGGTCGGACTGCGCCCCGCCCGCCCCGCGGTCCGCCTGGACCGCGACGCCCTGCCGGACGGCCGGCTCCTGGTGCACAACTACGGCCACGGCGGCGCGGGGGTCACGGTGGCGTGGGGATGCGCGGAGGAGGCGGCCGGGCTCGCGCTGGGCGAGGAACCGGCCGCCGTGCGCCCTTGAGGGGGTCAGCGGATCAGCGGGTCTCCCCCGGGACCCGGAGGGCACTGCTTGGATCGCGTACGCCGTCC
>NZ_JBHUQX010000266.1:0-13406 GCF_042674225.1 Streptomyces sp. NPDC056948 | reverse complement strand
GCCGAGGAGGACGCCGTGTTCGGCGTGTTCTGCCGCCGCTGGGGCGTGCCGCTGATCGACGGCGGCACCGTACGGCTCCCCCGGCTGATCGGCACCGGCCGCGCCCTCGACCTGATCCTCACGGGACGGCCCGTCCCGGCCGCCGAGGCCCACGACATCGGACTCGTCAACCGTGTCGTCCCGGTGGGCCGCGCCCGCGCCGAGGCCGAGGAACTGGCCGCCGCGATCGCCGGGTTCCCGCAGCCCTGCATGCGCGCCGACCGCGCCTCCGTCCTCGACCAGGAGGGCCTGGACGAGCCGGCCGCGCTGGGCACCGAGTTCCGCCACGGCGCGGGTGTGCTGGCCGAAAGCGTCGAGGGCGCCGCCCGCTTCGCCTCCGGCGCGGGCCGGCACGGATCGTTCACGGACCTGTGAGCGAGGCGGATCCGGCGCGCGCGACGGCGCGTCATGTGCAGTAACTCACCCCCCGCTCACCCCTGTCTCCGGTACGAAGCCCCGTACGGGATGCGGCAGGATGAACGATTGTGCCGACCCCGGGTCAGGGTGGTCGGGCGCGATCGGACTTCCCCGAGAACGAGCAGGTGACTACGTGACGAGACTTCACATCCGGCCGTCGACGACGGCGTTCGCCGCGGTACTCCGCCCCGGAGGTGACCGGTGAACCGGGCGCTCACGGTGGACGACCTGGTCTTCGCGGGCATCGCCCTGGCCTCGGGCCTGCTGGCGGCCTTCGCGCTGCGCATCCTGCTGCGCTGGCTGGGCGGGCACGCCGACCGCACCCGCTGGAGCGGGGACGACGTCATCGTGCACGCGCTGCGGGCCGTGGTGCCGTGGGCCGCGGTCGTGGGCGGCGCGGCGGGCGCGGCGGCGGTGCTGCCGCTGACCCGGACGGTGCAGCACCACACCAACCAGGTGCTGACCGTGCTGCTCATCTTCGTCGCGACGGTGTCGGCGGCCCGGGTGGTGGCCGGCCTGGTGCGCACGGTCACCCAGTCCCGTTCCGGTGTCGCCGGATCGGCCACGATCTTCGTCAACATCACCCGGATCCTGGTCCTCGCGATCGGCTTCCTGGTGGTGCTCCAGACACTGGGCATCTCCATAGCCCCGATGCTCACGGCCCTGGGCGTCGGCGGTCTGGCGGTCGCGCTGGCGCTTCAGGACACGCTCGCCAACCTCTTCGCGGGCATCCACATCCTCGCCTCCAAGACCGTCCAGCCCGGTGACTACATCAAGCTCAGCAGCGGCGAGGAAGGCTACGTCGAGGACATCAACTGGCGGCAGACGACGATCCGCAACCTGTCCAACAACCTCATCGTGCTCCCCAACGGTCAGCTCGCGCAGGCGAACATGACCAACTTCATGCGCCCCGAGGAGCAGCTCACCATCCTGGTGCAGGTCGGGGTGGCCTACGACAGCGACCTGGAGCACGTGGAGCGCGTGACCAACGAGGTCATCGCCGAGACGATGACCGAGGTGGACGGCGCCGTGCCGGACCACGAGCCCATCATCCGGTTCCACACCTTCGGCGACTCCCGCATCGGTTTCACCGTCATCCTGGGCGTCGGCGAGTTCAGCGACCAGTACCGGATCAAGCACGAGTTCATCAAGCGCCTGCACAAGCGCTACCGCACGGAGGGCATCCGCATCCCCGCCCCCGCCCGCACGGTGGCGCTTCAGCAGGGCGCGGCCGTCATCCCGCAGCAGCGGACCGGCGAGTTCGAGCCGGGCGACATGACGGCCGCCCGGCTCGACTGAGACACCTCGGCCGACTTCTCCGCCGAGGCTCTACAGCGTCGCGGAGTTGTCGTGGTAGTGGCTGTCCCTCCGGCTGCGCGGTGCCGCGAGGGACGGCTTCACGGGCGTCACGGTCCAGTCCGGGTGGCCCGGCATCCGGGGCGTCCTCGTCCCGTACAGCCAGTCCCGCAGGAAGCCCGTGAGGTCCTGTCCTGAGACCTGCGAGGCGACCGCGATGTAGTCCTCCGTGGACGCCGTGGCGTCGCGGTGGCGCTCCAGGAACGCGCGCTCGACGGCGCTGAAGGCCGCCTCGCCGATCTGCTGCCGCAGCGCGTACAGGACGAGCACGCCGCCGACGTAGCGCTGGCTGTCGAAGAGGTTGGCCGCGCTCGGGGCCGCGACCGGCCCGGAGGTGTGGCGCCACTGGTCGCCGAGGGCGTAGGTGTCCTTCATCCGGGCTTCCATGGTGGTCATGCCCTTGGAGTCGGGCCAGCCGCGCTCGTAGCGGTACAGCAGCCCGTAGAAGTCGGCGTGGCCCTCGTTCAGCCACAGGTCGGCCCAGGTGGCGGGGCTGACGCTGTTGCCGAAGTAGGAGTGGACCAGCTCGTGCATCATGTGCGAGCCGATCTTGCTCTCCTCCTGGAGGAGGTAGTTGGGCTTGTAGAGCGTGAGGGTCTGCGTCTCCAGGCCGGTGAAGTCGAAGGCCTGGGGGTCGTCCGAGTTGCACGGGAGCAGGCCGTACGTCTCGAAGGGGTACGCCCCGAGCCGCTGCTCGACCCATTCCACCAGGGCCGGGGTGAGCGACAGGGCGGGTTCCAGGGCGGCGGCGCGGGCGGTGGGGACGACGTCCCGCAGCGGCAGGCCGTGCGGACCCTGCCGGTCCTTGATCACGTAGTCGCCGACGGTGATCTGCACCACCTCGGTGGCGATCGGCGAGCGGGAGCGGTACGTGTACACCGTCCGGTCGCCGCTCAGTTGCTCGGTGCGCACGAGCCGCCCGCTCGCGACGCCCCGCAGTCCCCCGGGCACGGTGAGGCGGAAGGTGAAGTCGGCCTTGTCGGAGGGGTGGTCGTTGCAGGGGAAGACGGTGTGCGCGGAGTCCGGCTGGCAGCACACCGCGAAGCCGTCCGGGGTGGCGACCCAGCCGGTGTGCGGCAGGGCGCGGCGCGGGTCGGCGGTGTAGTCCACGCACACGGTGACCCGGGCTCTCGCCGGGAGCAGGCGCGCGGGGGTGATCCGCAGCTTTTCGGCCACCTGCTCGAAGCCGGCCGTGCGGCCGCCGACGCGGACGGAGCGTATGTCCAGGCCGAGCGCGTCGAGGGAGAGGCGGCTCAGGGGCTGGGTGGTGCGGATCGTCAGGGTCGCGGTGGCCTCGACGACCTTGGTCGTGGCGTCGTACGCGAAGTCGAGGTGGTAGGCCGAGACGCGGTAGCCGTCGTTGCCGAGGGCGGGGAAGACGGGGTCGCCGAGGGTCTCGGGGCCCGGGGAGGCGTCCGTGCGCGCGGACTCCTTCGAGGTGGCCGCCTGGGCCGGGACCCCCGTGGTCAGAGCCGCCGCCGTGCCGATCAGGGCGGCCGCCGGGGCCGTCACTCTGGTGCGATATCTCATGGTCCGCTTTCGCTCGGACGGCCGGGTGGTCAGGTCCGGCCGTGTCAGGGAGTGAGTGATCTCTCTCCCTGACAAAGGAGCGGGTCGATCGGTTGCCCGAAACTGGCGGCGGACCCCTGTCGAGACGAGGCCGCTCAGGAGATATCTTGATGTCGAGCAATGTTGCAGACGTGGAGCGGAGCACCCGGTGACTGACTCGACCATCATCTATACGCACACTGACGAGGCCCCCGCACTGGCGACGTATTCCTTCCTGCCGGTGGTCCGGGCGTACGCCTCGCAGGCGGGTGTCGCTGTGGAGACCCGCGACATCTCGCTGGCCGGGCGCATCATCGCCGTGTTCCCGGAGTACCTCACCGAGGACCAGCGCATCCCGGACGCCCTCGCCGAGCTCGGTGAGCTGGCCAAGACGCCCGCCGCCAACATCATCAAGCTTCCGAACATCTCGGCGTCCATCCCGCAGCTCAAGGCCGCGATCGCCGAGCTGCAGGGCCAGGGCTACGCGCTGCCGGACTACCCGGACGACCCGAAGACCGACGAGGAGCGCGAGATCGGCGCCCGTTACGACAAGATCAAGGGCTCCGCCGTGAACCCGGTCCTGCGTGAGGGCAACTCCGACCGGCGCGCCCCCGCCTCGGTGAAGAACTACGCCAAGTCGCACCCGCACCGCATGGGCGCCTGGACCTCCGAGTCCAAGACGAACGTGGCGACGATGGGCCAGAACGACTTCCGCTCCACCGAGAAGTCCGTGGTGATCGCCGAGGACGGCGCGCTGCGCATCGAGCTCGTCGGCGACGACGGCTCCACCACCGTGCTGCGCGAGTCCGTACCGGTCCTCGCCGGTGAGGTCGTCGACGCCTCCGTGATGCGGGTCGCCGCGCTGCGCGAGTTCCTGACCGCGCAGGTCGCCGAGGCCAAGGCCCAGGGCGTGCTGTTCTCGGTGCACCTGAAGGCGACGATGATGAAGGTCTCCGACCCGATCGTCTTCGGCCACGTGGTGCGCGCCTTCTTCCCGAAGACCTTCGCGCAGTACGGCGACAAGCTCGCCGCGGCCGGTCTGACCCCGAACGACGGTCTGGGCGGCATCTACAAGGGCCTGGAGGGCCTGCCCGAGGGCGCCGAGATCAAGGCCTCCTTCGACGCCGAGCTCGCCGAGGGCCCGGAGCTGGCGATGGTCGACTCCGACAAGGGCATCTCGAACCTGCACGTCCCGTCGGACGTCATCGTCGACGCCTCCATGCCGGCCATGATCCGCACGTCCGGTCACATGTGGGGCCCGGACGGCGAGGAGGCCGACACCCTCGCGGTCCTGCCGGACTCCTCCTACGCGGGCGTCTACCAGGCCGTGCTCGACGACTGCCGGGCCAACGGCGCCTACGACCCGTCCACCATGGGCTCGGTGCCGAACGTCGGTCTGATGGCGCAGAAGGCCGAGGAGTACGGCAGCCACGACAAGACCTTCGAGGTCCCGGTCACGGGCACGGTCCGGCTGGTCGACCAGAGCGGCACCGCGCTCATCGAGCAGACCGTCTCGGCCGGTGACATCTTCCGCGCCTGCCAGACCAAGGACGCGCCGATCAAGGACTGGGTGAAGCTGGCCGTCACGCGCGCCCGCGCCACCGGCGACCCGGCGGTGTTCTGGCTGGACGAGACCCGTGCGCACGACGCCAACCTGATCGCCAAGGTCAACGCCTACCTCGCGGAGCACGACACCGAGGGCCTGGACATCCGGATCCTGACCCCCGTCGAGGCGACGAAGCTGTCGGTGGAGCGCATCCGCCGCGGCGAGAACACGATCTCGGTGACGGGCAACGTCCTGCGTGACTACCTGACCGACCTGTTCCCGATCCTGGAGCTGGGCACCAGCGCCAAGATGCTGTCGGTCGTCCCGCTGATGGCGGGCGGCGGCCTCTTCGAGACGGGCGCCGGTGGCTCCGCCCCGAAGCACGTCCAGCAGCTCGTCCGGGAGAACTACCTGCGCTGGGACAGCCTGGGTGAGTTCTTCGCCCTCGTGCCGTCCCTGGAGCAGTTCGCGAAGGTCACGGGCAACGCCCGCGCCCAGGTCCTGGCCGACACGCTCGACCGCGCCACGGCGACCTTCCTCAACGAGGACAAGTCGCCGACCCGGCGCGTCGGCGGCATCGACAACCGCGGCAGCCACTTCTTCCTGTCCCTGTACTGGGCGCAGGAGCTGGCCAAGCAGACCGACGACGCGGACCTGGCGAAGGCCTTCGCCCCGCTCGCCGAGACGCTCGCGGCCAACGAGCAGAAGATCGTCGACGAGCTGATCGCCGCCCAGGGCAAGCCCGTCGAGATCGGCGGCTACTACCAGCCCGACCCGGCGAAGGCCGCGCAGGCCATGCGCCCGTCCACCACGTGGAACGAGACCCTGGCGTCCCTGGCCTGACCCACGGACCCGCGTAGATCCACTGACTCCGCCCCGACCGGCACTGCCCGGCCGGGGCGGAGTTCTGCGTGGGTGACCCTGCCGCACGCCACCGACTACGCCCCTGGAGCCGCCCCATGACCGATGCGCACTCCTTCGAGCCGGCGGCCGGGGACGGCCGCTCCCCCGTGATCCTGCATGTCCCGCACTCCGCACGGGAGATCCCCGATGACGTACGCGCGGACATCGTGCTCGGTGACGAGGAGCTGGAGCGGGAGCTCGACCACATCACCGACGCGCACACGGCGGAGATCGCCGAGAGGGCGGCCGGGCTCGCGGCGGTGACGCCCTGGCGGTTCGTCAATCGGCTGTCGCGGCTGGTCGTCGACCCCGAGCGGTTTCCGGACGAGCGGGAGGAGATGCGGGCCGTCGGTATGGGCGCGGTGTACACGCGGACCACGCACGGCGATGTGCTGCGGCCCGATGACCTCGACCCCGAGCCCCTCCTCGAGCGGTACTTCCGGCCGTACGCGCGGGCGATGACACAGGCCGTGGCGGACCGGCTGGCGGCCACCGGGCGGGCCGTGATCATCGACGTGCACTCCTACCCGAGCCGGAGGCTGCCCTACGAGCTGCACGGGGACGGACCCCGGCCGGCGGTCTGCCTCGGCACCGACCCGTTCCACACATCCCCCGGCCTGCTGGACGCCGCCCGGGAGGCGTTCGGGGAGACACGGCTCGACAGCCCGTTCAGCGGGACCTACGTGCCCCTGGAGTTCTACGGGAAGCGGCCCGAGGTCGGCGCGCTCATGGTGGAGATCCGCCGCGACACCTACATGAGCGAGCCGGGCGGTCCCGCGGGGGCCGGACTGGAGCGGCTGGCCGGTGCGCTGGCCCGTCTCGTCGACGCCGTGTCCCGCTGAACGCCGGACGTCACCGGCTGGAGCACTCCCGCGCGACAAGCGGCGGGGGCACGAGGAGGGTGGGTGCATGACGGAGGAGACCACCACGCTGACCGGCCGGGCCCAGCCCCCGGTACGGGACTGGCCCGCCCTCGACCTGGACGGCACGGAGTTCGACCCGGTCCTCGCGGAGCTGATGCGCGAGGGGCCGCTGACCCGGATCCGGCTGCCGTTCGGCGAGGGGTGGGCATGGCTGGCCACCCGCCACTACGACGTGAAGCTGATCACCAACGACCCGCGGTTCAGCCGCGCGGAGGTGACCGGGCGTCAAGTGACGCGGATGGCACCGCACTTCAAGCCGCGGCCCGGTTCGCTGGCCTTCGCCGACCAGCCCGACCACAACCGGCTGCGCAAGGTGGTCGCAGGGGCCTTCACCGTCAGTGCGATGAAGCGGCTGCGGCCCCGTGCGCAGGAGCTGCTCGACGAGTTGGTGGCCGGGGTCCTACGGGACGGGCCGCCGGCCGAGCTGATCGAGCGTGTGCTGGAACCGTTCCCGATCGCCCTGGTCAGCGAGGTGATGGGCGTACCCGCCGCCGACCGGGAACGGGTGCACACCTGGACCCGGCAGATCATCTCCACCTCGGGTGGGGCCGAGGCCGCCGACCGGGCCAAGAGCAGTCTGTACGGATGGATCACGGAGACGATCAGCTCCCGCGCGGACAGCACCGGCGAGGACGTGTACTCCCTGCTGGGCGCCGCCGTGGCGCGTGGCGACATCAGCGAGACGGAGGCGATCGGCCTCGCCGGTCCCCTCCAGATCGGCGGCGAGGCCGTCACCCACAACTGCGGGCAGATGCTCTGTCTGCTGCTCACCCGGCCCGAGTTGCGGCAGTGGTGGCACGAGCGCCCCGAGGCACGCGACACGCTGCTGGACGAGCTGCTGCGCTACATCCCCCACCGCAGCTCCGTGGGCCTGGCGCGGATCGCCCTGGAGGACGTCGACCTGCGCGGACACCGCATCCGCGCGGGCGACCCGGTGTACGTCTCCTACCTCGCCGCCAACCGCGACCCGGACGTCTTCCCCGAGCCGGACCGGATCGACCCCGGCCGCGCCCCCAACCCGCACCTGGCCCTCGGCAACGGACCGCACTACTGCACCGGCGCCGTCCTGGCCCGCCTCCAGACCGAACTGCTCCTCGGCACCCTGCTGGACCGGCTGCCGGGCCTGCGGCTCGCGGTCCCCGCCGACCAGGTCGAGTGGCGGCGCAGGACGATGATCCGGGGGCCGCGGACGCTGCCGTGCACCTGGTGACGGGGCGCGCCCGCAACCGGATGGCAAGGCCCTAGGCCCGCAGCCACTCCGTCACCACCACGTCCCCGCCGGTCCGCAGCCGTAGCGCGAACGGGCCGGAGAGCGGGGCGTCGCCGGTGAAGCGGCCCAGGTCGTCGGCCGTGAGCGGGGCGCCGGGGCGCGGGCCGCCCAGGACCTCGATCCGGGCCGGCTGCGGTGGCAGCACCTGTCCCAGCAGTCCGTGCGTGGTCACCTCGACGTCGACGGTCACCTCGCCCGCCCGGAAGGTCAGCATCCGGGGCGCGTCGGTGGCGCCCCGGACAGGGAGGGCGTCGACCAGCGAGTCGAAGGTCAGCTCGGCGACCCGGGCGTCGAGGTCGTGCAGCGCGTACGCGTCGACGGCGATCTGCTGGAGTTCCGCGGGCACCGGGTCCAGGACGGCCGCGGCCTGCCGCAGCTCCTCCTCCAGCAGCCCGGCGTCGAACTCCTCGTCCTCCCAGCCGTCCTCGTCGAACGCGTCGTCGTCGTTCATGCCGTTCATGCCGTTCAGGTCGCTCATATCGCCCCCCGTGCCTCGAGCCGGGCCCGCAGACGCCGCAGACAGCGCTGCCGCAGCGGCCCGATGCTGCCCACCGCGATGCCGAGCGCGGCGGACACGTCCTGATAGCTGGGCGGCGGCGTGGCCATCAGCACACGCAGCAACTGCCTGCACCGCTCGCCCAGTTCCTCGAACTCCTGCCACAGCCGCCGTACGCGTTCACTCTGGGCGGCGGCCTCCTCGGAGTCGAGCAGCGACTGCTCCGGCGTGCCCTCCTCGCTGACCCGGTCCAGGATCTGCGGATCGTCCGTCAGGGTCAGCCGCTGCGAACTCCGGATGACCTTCAGGCACTCGTTGCGCGCCGTGCTCGCGAGCCACGCGCCCGCCTTGCCGGGTTCGCGGATCCGCCCGAGGTGCTGGGCGAAGCGGAACCACGCGGTCTGGTACACCTCATGGGCGTCCGCGTCGGAGAGCCGGTGGGCCCGCACCACGGACCACACCAGCGGGCTCAGCCCCTCCACCAGCGCTTTCCAGGCCGCCGCGTCGCCATCGGCGGCTGCCTGGACGAGCGCCCCGGCATCAGTACGGTCCACGGCAGCCCCACCCCTCGAGTACGGCAGGTCATGGTACGCCGTGGAGGGGGCGGCTTCGGCCCTCACGAGCCGGGGACCAGGCGCACGACCGGGACCGGGCGCCAGGTGGGCGGACGCAGCGCGGGAACGTGCGCCCCGCGCACTTCGGCGAGCCCGGTGTTGGCGGCGAGCAGTTGCTGCCGGGCCGCGCGCGGATCGGTCTCCTTGTGCGCCGTCATATGGGCGGCGACCATGCCCGCGGTCACGGGGGTGGCGAAGGAGGTGCCGCTCCACTGCGCGTACCCCTCGAACATCACCTGGTCCGGCTTCGCGACGGCGTTCTCGTCGCTCAGCACTCCGGTGTGGCGGGGGTGCCGGCAGGTGCAGCCGTAGCGGAAGCCGTAGCGGCAGGCGTCGTACGTGGAGTGCTGGTACACGTACGGGACGGGTGTCTCGAAGCCGGTGAGGGCGCTGGTGAGGCGCTCGCCGGGGGCGTATACCCGTACCCAGGAGCCGTGGTTGGTGAAGCAGGCGCCGAACTCGCCGTCGCAGCGCAGGGCGCCGACCGACAGCACGGAGTCCTCCCAGCCGGGCAGGTCGGCGTAGGCAGCGGGCCAGAACGGCGTGGCGCTGCCGTTGTTGCCCGCGGCGGCGACCAGCAGGGTGCGCTGCTCGCGCAGTTCCCGCATGAAGTTCTCCACGCCGAGCAGGCCGTCGGTGCGGCCGTTGGAGGTGCCGGCGGAGAGGCTGAGGACATCGGGCCAGCCGCCGGCGTCGACGGCCTCGAAGAGCTTCTCGCCGAACTCGGATTCCAGGATGGCGCCCGCGTCGTTGAGGCTGCCGCGCACGGTGATGTCGGTGTTGGGCGCGACGGCGGCGACGAGCCCGGCGATGAAGGTGCCGTGGCCGACGTACTGCTGGAGGATGCCCTGGTCGTCGCACTCCTCGACCTGGGCGTCGCCGCCGGTGTGGGACAGCAGGCCGCAGGAGCGGTAGTCGTTCATCAGCCCGGTGTCGACGACGAGGACGCCGACGGCGGTGTCCGGGTCGTACGCCGTGTCGGCTGCCGCCGGGTTGAGCGGCTCGCTGAGCGGGACGGGGACCGGTTCGTCGCCCGGGCAGGCGTTGACCGCGATGTGGACGACATGGTTCCGGGCGGCCATCCGGTGCCCGGCCCGGACCTCCCGTTCGCGCACGGACCGCAGCGCCTGTGCGACGGCGCGGTCGGCTTCCCGGCCGCCCTCACCGGGATCACCGACCCGGATCCGGGTGATGCCGCTGCGGTTGGTCTGCGGGCCGGCCCGGCGGACCTGGTCCTGGTCGAGGTCGGGTGCCGCCGTGAAGTGCGCCCGTACGGCGTCCTCGACGATGCCGGCCTCCTCGCCGTCGCGGACGAGGACGACGCCCTTCTCGTACATGAACTCTGCCGAGTCGTCCGGCCCCATCGCGAGGGGGACGTCCGGCATCGAGCGCTGGATCTGGTCGAACTGCTCGTGGAATCGCTGTGGTGCCATGGCGGGTCCTCCCACTGGGCGACGGCGTCGGTCGGCGCGGCGGAGCGGTCGTCGGTACGCGCCGATCCTCCTCGACATGAGCCGCCGGACGGTCATTTGATACAGCGCCGAACCTGTGTGGTGTGGTCGGAGGCCACTACCATCCGAGGAGTGACAGCGGGAAACGACTCGGTGGCGGCACTGCTGCCGATGGTGTTCGCCGATCCGGGCGAGGCTCTCGCGAGGGCCCGGGCGCTGCTCGACGCCGATCCCGCCCCGCCGCACGCCTCCGTCGCCCATCAGGTGATCGGCATCTGGCAGCGGGACTTCGGCGATCTGCGGCTCGCGCTGAACCATCTGCGGCGCGCCCGGGACTTCGCGGCGCGCGCGGACTCGGCCGACCGGGAGGCGGATGTGCTGGCCACGCTGGGCGTGGCGCTGGTGCACGCGGGCCGGACCCGGGAGGGCCTGGCGGCCTTCGAGCGGGGGGTCGCGCGGGGCGGCGGGCACACCCGGGCGCGGGTGCTGTACCGGCGGGCGTACGTGTGGTGGGTGCTCGGCCGGCATCGCGAGGCGCTGGAGGACGTGCGCCGGGCGGTTCCCGTGCTGCGGCAGGCGGAGGACGTGATCTGGACGGCGCGGGCGCTGACCCTGCGGGCGACCGTGCATCTGGCGCTGGGGGCGGTGGAGCGGGCCGAGGCGGACTTCACCGCGGCCGAGGCGCTGTGGGACACCACCGGCCAGGAGCACGACAAGGCCGACGCGGTGGAGAGCCGGGGGCTCGCCGCGTTCCGGTCGGGTGACGTGCCGGTGGCGCTGCGGCTGCTCGACGAGGCGGAGGAGCGGTACGCCCGGCTCGGCACGCCGACGTTCATGCTGAACATCCGGCGCTGCGAGGTGCTGATGGCGGCCGGGCTCGCGCCCGAGGCGCTGGCCGAGGCGGACGCGGCGATCAGGAAGCTCGACGGGATCGGCGGGCAGTCCACGCGCAAGGCGGAGCTGCTGCTGGCCGCCGCGCGGGCCGCCCGGCTGGCCGGGGACCCGCACACCGCGATCGCCCGTGCCGCTCTCGCGGTACGGCTGTTCGCCGGGCAGCGGCGCACCTGGTGGGAGACGCACGCCCGGCTGGTGCTGATCGAGGCGCGGCACGCGGCCGGGCGCGGTTCGGGCCGGCTGGTCGCCGATGCCGCCGCGGTGGCGGAGAAGCTGGCCTCGTTCGGGGCGCCGGCCGCGCCGGAGGCGTCGCTGCTGGCGGGCCGGATCGCGCTGGGCCTGGGCTGGACGGCGGACGCGGAGCGGCATCTGGCCGTCGCCGCCCGCAGCAGGCACGGCGGTCCGCCGCTGGCGCGGATGACGGGCTGGGCGGCGCAGGCGCTGCGGGCGCGGTCCGCCGGGTCGGCCCGGGGTGTGCTGGAGGCCTGCCGGCGGGGTCTGGACGTGCTGGACGACCACCGGATGACGCTGGGCGCCTCGGAGCTCAGGGCGCGCGCCACCGAGCAGGGTGCGGAGCTGGCCGCGCTCGCCCAGCGGGCCAGTCTGGTCTCGGGCGGGCCGCGGCGGCTGCTGGTGTGGAGCGAGCGCTGGCGGGCCACTGTGCTGTCCACGGCGCCGACCCGGCCGCCCGCCGATCCGGAACTGCTCAGCGGCATGACCGCGTTCCGCGAGATCGCCTCCCGTGCGGAGGCCGCCCGGATGGAGGGCCGGCCGGTGCCGGCGCTGGAGCGTGAACAGCGGCGCCTGGAGCGGGAGATCCGCTCCCGGACCCTGCACATGCGGGGTGAGGCGCCCGGGGACGGGGACCGCTTCGACGTCGGCAGGCTGCTGGAGCGGCTGGGCGACGAGGTACGGCTGGTGGAACTCGCCGTGCTCGACGGGCGGGTGCAGGTGCTGCTGTGCGGGCAGGGGCGGGTGCGCAGGTTCGAGGCCGGGCTGCTGGCCGAGGCGGAGACGGAGGCCGAGCACGTACAGGCCGGGCTGCGGCGGCTGGCCCATCCCGGGGCCGAGGCGCGCCTTCCGGTGGTGGAGGCGGCCGGGCGCCGGCTGGAGGAGTTGCTGCTCGGCCCGGCGGCGGCGCAGCTCGGCAGCGGCCCGGTGGTGGTCGTGCCGCCGGGGCGGCTGCACCGGGTGCCGTGGGCGCTGTTGCCGTCGCTGCGGGAGCGGGTGCTCAGCGTGTCGCCGTCGGCGGGCAGTTGGCTGCGTGCCGGGGAGACCGCGCCGCCGCCGGACGGCTGTCATGTGCTGGTACGCGGCCCGGGCCTGGCCACCGGCGGCGCCGAGGTGCCCGAACTGGCCGGCCGGTACGGCTGCGCGACGGTTCTGGAGGACGGCGAGGCGCGCGTGCCGCGGGTGCTGGAGGAGCTGGACGGGGCCGCGCTGGCTCACATCGCCGCGCACGGCACGTTCCGAGCGGACAGCCCGCTCTTCTCGTCCCTGCGGATGGCCGACGGGCCGATCGTCGTGCACGACTTCGAGCGTCTGGACCGCAGCCCGTACCGGATCATCCTGTCCTGCTGCGACACCGCCCGCCTCGCGTCCGTCGGCGCCGACGAACTGCTCGGCCTGGTCACCGCGTTGCTGCCGCTGGGCACGGCCGGGGTGGTGGCGTGCAGTGCGCCCGTCAACGACGCCGCGGTGGTGCCGCTGATGCTGGCGCTGCACAAGGGCCTCGACGCCGGCCTGTCCCTGGCGGAGGCGCTGCGCGACGCCCGGGCCGCACTGCCGGGCGACGCGCTGCACCAGGCCACGGGCTGGGCGTTCTCGGCGTTCGGGGCGGCCTGAGGGGCGGCCTGACCCGTCCCCTGTGCGGGGGGGGGCCCCCGGGTGCGCGGGGGGGGGCCCGGGGCCCCGGGCCCGCCCCAAGGCCGGCGGGGCGCCCGCCGCTC